>DDWC01000126.1 GCA_002345475.1 Firmicutes bacterium UBA2296 | reverse complement strand
CGGCGCCCCCGAGGAAATAATGTTTACTTACAAACCCCACGTGGGCACAGATCTGCTCAGGCAGGTGGTAAAGGGCCTGCGCCAGAGGATAATTGCCCAGGGAGGAGAAGTCCGCTTTTCTTCCTGTGTGGAAGACCTCACGGTCAAGAACGGCAGCTTGGCCGGGCTTCGGGTTAACGGCATGGATCTTCCTGCTCAGGCTGTCGTTCTGGCGGTAGGTCACAGTGCGCGGGACACATACCAGAAGCTATTTGACAAGGGGTTTTCGCTCCAGGGCAAAGCCTTTTCCGTGGGTGCCCGAATCGAACACCTGCAGCAAGCTATCGACACGGCACAATACGGGGATTTGGCAGGGCATCCACATTTGGGTGCGGCAGAATACAAGCTCAGCTTTCACAGTAAGACGGGTCGTTCCGCGTACACTTTCTGTATGTGTCCGGGTGGCCTGGTGGTGGCAGCTGCTTCCGAAGCGGGTCGTGTTGTCACAAACGGCATGAGCTTCCATTCCCGCGCGGGTAAGAATGCCAATAGCGCTCTGCTGGTCGGGGTGGATTCGTCGGATTTTGGCAGTCACCCTCTGGCAGGGGTGGCCCTGCAACGCCAGCTCGAAGATGCCGCCTTTGCCGCGGGCGGCGGAGGCTACAGGGCTCTCTGCCAAAGGGTTGGGGATTTTCTCGTCGGCCGTCAGTCATCGCACGGCGGCACTGTTATCCCAACTTATCGTCCCGGCGTAACCTTTGGAGAGCTGGGACAGGTGCTGCCTGTTTATGTGGTCGACACTTTGCGGGAAGGGATACAGAATTTCGACTTGAAGCTTCGCGGATTTGCCGAGCCCGACGCCATCCTTACCGGTGTGGAATCGCGCAGCTCGGCTCCATTGCGCATATTGCGTAATGAGGCTGGCATGAGTAATGTGTTTGGCGTTTACCCGGCGGGCGAAGGTGCCGGATACGCTGGGGGGATAGTTTCGGCAGCAGTGGACGGCCTGCGCATGGCTGAGAACCTCATAGCCTGCTTTGCGCCACCTTTGCCCTAGCCAAGAAGGCTGCCCTCGGGGTAGAATTAGGAGTAGTGAACCAGGTGAGCTTCACATTAGGAGGTTCTTATGGATACGAGGCGAAAAGCTCGCTTGACGCGGGCCATCTCGCAACTGGCGAGAGTCCTCGACGAAGAAGGCATTCACGTATGGCTTGGCGGTGATTGGGGGCGTTACGCCCTCGATCCGGAGCATCGACCCCTGGAATCGTCAGCGATTTTCTATTTGCGTGCAGACGATGGTCCTGATGTGCGACGTGCTGCTGAGGATATGGGGCATGCGGTGGTTGACATGTCAGCCTCGGGGTTTGTCACCGAGAAGGGCGATCTTCTCATCTCCTGGCATCTATTGTGGTTGGACGAGATGGGAGAGGAGGTTAGCTTTGACGAGAGCGATAGGCCCTTTACCTGGCCAAGAGGATCGTTCAGGACTGATTTCCGTGGTGTCTTGTCCAAGATCCCCGTGCGCATAGTGGACCCGCAGGCAGAAATGCTCCATGATAACGCAGTATCGCAAAGAGGAACCATGAGCGGTCGCCGTACGGATATCAGCAAGGTCAAGGCCATTATCCACGACAGGATGTAGCTGTGGTGCAAAGGTAATCTACACTTGGAGGCGGACACATGTACAGAACACCCCTATTAGACGACGGCGACAAAAGTGCCTTCTATTCAGCATTGGCACAGGAGCTACTGGACCTTGTCGAGTACGAAGACGAGTGGTTGCCGGGATTGGGCAATGCTGCTGCCTTGCTTGGGCATCAACTTCGCGATATCAACTGGGCGGGGTTCTATCTGGTTAAGAATGGTTTGCTAATATTGGGGCCGTTCCAGGGTAAGCCCGCCTGCAGTGCCATCGTATTCGGCAACGGTGTTTGTGGCAGTGTGGCTCAGGAAGGGAAGGCGCTGGTCGTCCCCGACGTGCACGAGTTTCCCGGACATATCGCCTGTGACGAGGCGTCCCAGAGTGAAATTGTAGTTCCCGTTATGGTTGGGGATCGTGTGGTTGCGGTGCTCGATATCGATAGCCCAATCCCTGACCGATTCTCCGCCGAAGATGTTTTAGGTCTGGAAGCCTTTGCCGGCATTCTGGCAAAGTACATAGACTGGAGTGTCGTACGGTTCTAACTGGCCAGATTCCCAGTTCCGCGCCATAGCGCGCGGTTTTTTTGTGGACCGTGAGGGATTGTCACATGTTACTAGAATGTCGCAAAGGCAACATCTAGTATGCACATATGAACTAGATACTATTTATAGTAGTCAGGAGATGGAAACTGGGAATACTTACTCCATTAGGGGAAGTGATTCAGAATCCGGACCCAGAGACGCTTACCGGGTTGCGGAAGAGACAGGCCGCACCGCGCTAGATGCTCTCCGGCTCTGGCACGAAGCGATCCACCGGATAGCGAAATCTCTGGGCGGTTCGTTCAGTGAAGGGCGTAACAGAGATGTGTGAAGGGAGTGCAAGAATGCAGATCGGATGTCAGATAAGCATAGCCCAGGGGTTAGGTAACGCTTTGAGCCAAGCAACTGACGTTGGTGCTCGATCCTTTCAGTTCTTCACAAGGAATCCACGCGGTAGTCGGGCCCGTGACATCGGCCCGGCAGAGATCGACGGATTCCTGACAACCAGGGCAGGCCTTGCCCCCTTTCCTCTGATTGCGCACCTCCCCTATACAGTGAACTTGATGTCAGCGTCGTTGAGTACCAGACAGTTTTCCGTTGAGCTGGTTTGCAACGATATTGAGCGCATGGCAGCGATCGGTGTCGACGCACTAGTGGTTCATCCGGGGAGTCGCCTGCACCAGCCCAGAGCAATGGCTTTGCAGCATCTGGCACAGGCACTGGAGCGTCACATTTTGCCCCGACTTTGTGATACGTGGTTTCTACTGGAGACTATGTCCGGGGCCGGCAGTGAAGTGGGCAGCATTGAGGACATCGGCGCGGTGATTGCCATGCTGGGCTATCCTGCTCAGCTGGGTATTTGTCTTGACACATGCCATCTCTTCGCAGCAGGGTATGATCTGCGTCAGAAAGACGCAATTGGGCGTCTACTGCACGATCTTGACAGCCATGTCGGACTGTCCAGGGTGCGCTGTGTCCACATTAACGACAGCAAGTTCGGCCCCGGTTTGCACAAGGACCGCCATGCGAGGGTGGGTGAAGGGCAGATCGGGCTGGACGGGCTTTGCAACGTTCTCACCGTTGGGCAGTTTTCTCATTTGCCATTCATACTTGAGACCCCGGTCACTAACCCCGGGGACTATGCCACGGAGATTACTAAGCTGCGAAGCTGTCTGCACATCCCTTAAGACGCGCCGCCTTGCGGTGCACACGGGGGTATAATATACTCATATAGAGAATTAGCAACTGAGCAATTTCTCAGGCTTATCTCTTGTGGAGGGCTCGGAGTGCATTATTTTATAGCAGTAATTGGCACCTTCAGTCTTGTGACTGCCATAATACCTCTGATTAAGATCCTGGCACTTCGTGTCGGGCTTGTTGACGTACCCAATGCTCGCAAGGTGCACCAGAAGCCTATGCCCTTCGTTGGCGGTATCGCCATGGCCTGCGGTGTCCTGACCCTGTCTTGGTTCCTGCCGGTTCCGCCCGACTTCAGAACCGGCATTATGCGGGGAGGCCTGGCCATGCTGGCTGTGGGCCTGGCCGATGATTTTCTGAAGAGCCGTGGCAAAGACTTGTCAGCCGCGCCTAAATTTGCCGGGCAGATTGTGGCAGCGCTATTGCTGCTTTCGGCGGGCATTCGGGTTGAGTTTCTGAGCAATCCTTTCGCGGGCGGTATGATCCATCTTGCCGACTGGCAGAGCCTTGCCGTTACTGTGCTGTGGGTGGTTGGCGTTGCCAACATCATTAATTTCATGGACGGATTGGACGGACTGGCTTGTGGTATAGTGACTATTGCGGCCCTCACCATGGCGGGGGTTTCCCTCTTCATGGGGGATTATGGGATGTTCCTTATGTCTCTTGTTCTTGCTGCTGTGACGGCAGCTTTTCTGCGCTTCAATTTTAACCCTGCCAGCATGTTCATGGGAGACGGGGGGGCATACTTCCTGGGCTTTGTCCTGGCGGCGGTTTCTATAGAGGGAGCTTTTAAGAGTGCAACACTGGTGGGGTTGGCTGTGCCGGTTCTGGTGCTCGGTCTGCCAATTGCGGACACCGTCTATAACGTGGTGCGCCGTGTGCGCAATGGACAACCCTTCTATGTTGCCGATAGAGGGCACACACATCATAGACTGCTAAATGCGGGTTATAATCAGAGGCAGGTAGTGCTGGTTATGTATATTATCAGTGCATGTTTTTCCTTGACTGCCCTTTTGGTGATGTTCGCTGGGCGCTTCTAGACGTTAAATATCAAGACTCCCCACTTTGGTGGGGAGTCTTGTTACAGGAGGTATTTCATGGACAAGCGTTGGCAGAGAGTGTTTACTCTCCTCAGTGAAATGTACCCTGATGCCAGATGCGAGTTGAATTACGAAACTCCTTTCGAACTGCTCATTGCCACCATTCTTTCGGCGCAGTGCACTGACCAAAGGGTAAACATAATCACCCCGCGGCTGTTCCAGCGCTTCAGGTCGCCAGAAGACTACCTGGAAGTGTCACAGGATGAGCTCGAGGATCTGATTCGCACCTGCGGGTTATATCGCAATAAGGCCAGGAGTATTATTGGGTGCTGCAGAGTTCTGGTCCGGGATTTCCAGGGCGTGGTTCCCAGAGATCTTGTCAGCCTGGAATCTTTGCCGGGGGTTGGGCGCAAGACGGCCGCGGTTGTGGCCAGCAACGCCTTCGGCGTTCCGGCCCTGGCTGTGGATACTCACGTTTTTCGCGTTGCACGCAGGATAGGCCTGGCCCGAGGTGATACGCCAGAAAAAGTTGAGGCAGAGGTCTGTGCGATTTATCCTCGGGAACAGTGGATCGAACTGCACCATATTCTTATCTGGCACGGGCGGCGCCTTTGCCACGCCAGAAAGCCGGACTGCGAGCAGTGCCCTCTGGCGGCAGACTGTGATCAGGCTATTTCCGGTTCCGCCAGGGAGGTGTCGGTCTGACATGATGGAGAGAAGGACGGAGCAAGCCCTGACCATAGCTAAGTTCAGCGCATATGCCGGCGTTCTGGCGGCCATAGTTCTTAACCCGAGTTCCAACCACAGTCTCAGCCTGGGTTTGTGGGTAATGCTGCTGGTGTCCGGTAGCGTCCGCCATTTTGTGCTGGCACAATACGGTTCCTGTCAGGACAGCTGGGTTCCCCTGTCTTTTATGGTCGACATCATTGTGGGAGGTTCCCTGGCTCGTCTGGGGTATGGCGGCCTGGACATAGTCATCTACTTTGTGGTTATATCCGAGAGTACCATCTCTGGCCGCACCATTGTGGGTATTGCGGCCACGCTTTTGTCTGCTGTAGCTCTTTGGTATGGTCGCGTTGGGTTATGGAACCTGCAGCAGACCCTGCTCTACGTGGGCATAAATGGTGCCGCATTGCTTTTTGCCCTAACGGTTAGTCTGGCCATTAAACGCGAAGCGTCGCGCCGGATGGAGTTGCAGGGCATACTCACGGAACTGGAGAAATCCAAGGGACAATTGGAAACGACATACAACGAGCTCCGTGAAAGCCAGCTTCGCCTGCAGGACATGGCAATAACCGAGGAGCGGGCAAGGATGGCCAGAGAGATTCATGACACTTTAGCTCATTCCATGACGGCCATAGTGGTTACCCTCGAGGCTGCTCGCCGACGCCTGAGTCGCGGCGACGCCGATATCGATGCCGATCTGGTGCGGGCTCAGGAGCAAGCCCGCCAGGGTCTTGACGAAGTACGCCGCAGTGTAACCCAGTTGCGACCGACCATGCTTTCACCGGGCAATCTCTCCGAGGCCTTGGCTTTACTGCTCTCGCAGGTCGAGCGGTGGCACAAGGTCGCCACTGAGCTGGTTCATGAAGATGAAATGCCTTCACTCACTCACCTGCAGGAGGCCGCCATTTACCGTCTGGTACAGGAAGCAGCCACTAACTCGGTCAGGCACGGCCATTGTAGCAAATTAAAGGTAAGCATGCGTTGCGCTGACGGTGCTTTTCAGGTGGCAGTGACCGATGACGGTATCGGTGCAAACAAGATAGTTTGGGGCAACGGACTGTCCGGAATGAGCGAACGGCTGACCGAAGTTGGCGGCATAGTGCACTTTGCCAGTCAGCCGGGGGAGGGTTTCACTGTGGTGGCTACCTTGCCGGTGGCGGAGGAGGAGCATAAATGACAGAGAGACTGAAACTGTTGATTGTCGATGACCAGACTCTGATGCGCGAGGGGTTAAGGACAATTCTTTCATTGGAAGAGGACTTCGAAGTTGCGGGCATAGCTGAAGATGGAGTGGCGGCTCTGCAGCAACTTTCGCAAGAAAGGGTCGATCTGGTGTTGATGGATGTGCGCATGCCGCGGATGAACGGAGTGGAATGCACCCGCGAAATCGCGGCGCACTATCCTGAAACCAAGGTTCTCATACTGAGCACCTTTGCCGAAGACGACGCTATCTATGACGCCCTGCGGGCTGGTGCCGTCGGCTACTTGCTGAAAGATCTGCCAGCGGAGAAGCTCGTTTCGGCTATTCGTGAAGCCGTTTCGGGGATGGTTCCCATGCAGCCGGAAGTCATGCAAAGCCTCCTGTCCCGACTTCCCAGAGGTGAAGCCAAGGGCAGGAACGACATCAAGGAGCGCCTGACGCAACGAGAGTGGGAGATACTTTGCCTTATGGCAGAGGGGCTCAGCAATAGAGAGATCTCAGGGGAGCTTTATATCTCCGAGGGAACAGTGAAGAACTACATAAGCACAATCTACGAGAAACTTGAGGTCAAAGACCGGACTCAGGCTGTGCTCCTTCTGAAGGGGTAAGGTGACTCCAGTCATAGATTTAAGTTACCGCAATAGTGACTTAGGTCAGCGGTCAACTCCGCGTCTTATCGCTACAATATGGTTAGATGAGATTCGAGGAGGAATTGAGCGTGAACCGCAAGTCAGTGGTTGGTCTGTTGTTGGTCGCAATTGGTATTCTAGCGGCGCTTATAAATTTGGGACTGTTTCGCGGGGTGTTCTTTCTCCCTGCTGTAAGTGCCGGGCTTATCGCGATGTATGTGGGTTTTGGCGGTCGCAGGCATGACGGGAATCTCGGTTTTCTTATCCCCGGTTGCATTGTTGGCGCCATAGGGTTGTACGCACTGCTCAGTGATTACGGGGTACTCAAGGACTCTGGGGGTGTGTTCCTGATGATGCTGGGTTCAGCCTTCCTAATAGTAATGCTGGTTCATACAGTGCACGGACGTGATGACGACTGGGGTGCCAGATATTGGCCAATCTTCCCGGCAGCTGGCCTGATTCTCACCGGCGTTATGGCTTCTTCCAGAATAAATATCTCCTATAACGTATGGAACATGATTGGTCCTGCAGCCCTCATTATCGTCGGCCTCAGCCTATGGCTAAAGAACCGGGGCAGCATGAGCAATTAATAGAGCAAACAGACAACCCCTTTCCCGGCACACTTTCGTGCCGGGAAGGGGTTGTCTGTTTGCCACTGTAGATACGGCAGCAGTTCCTGGATCCTTGTTCTTAGTGGAGTCGTGGAGACGAAATCAGTGGTGCATCGTGGTAGAAACTTCGTCTCTTCCAGGTTCTAAGAACCAGGCACCAGGCACGTCCTCACCCCGACTACTCTGGCAACCTTGCCGCGACGTCATCCCAGTTGACCAGATTCCACCAGGCAGATATCCAGTCGGCCCGCCGATTCTGGTACTTCAGGTAGTAGGCGTGTTCCCATACGTCAACGGTCAATAAGGGCACAGCTCCAGGCAGGAGAAGATCCTGGTGTTTTTCGATGGTAAGGATCTTCAGTCCACCCAGCTCGGCGCAGTAGACCAGAAGTCCCCAGCCGGATCCTTCAACGGCAGCTGCAGCCGCGCCAAACTGTTTCTGAAATGCAGAGAAGCTGCCGAAGTCTCTGCTGATTAGTTCCAGCAGTCTTCCTTCAGGTTGTCCTCCTCCCTGGGGAGACATGTTCGCCCAGAAAAGATTGTGCATCAGGTGGCCACTGCCGTGAAAGGCCAGTTCGCGCTCCCAATGCTTGATAAGGGCAAAGTCACCGGCCTCACGAGCCTTGCCGAGCTCTTCCTCGGCCTTGTTGAGCCCCCCAACATAGGCTTGGTGGTGCTTGGTGTGGTGCAGCTGTACCGTGGCTTCATCGTAGTGCGGTTCCAGTGCGTTGTAGGCATAGGGCAGTTCAGGCAAAGTGTGCTTCACAAAAACAGCTCCCTTCATGAAAATAGTAAGGGGCGGGCTAGAAAGCCTGCCCCTTAGTTGTTTTCTACGCTAGTTGACAAATACCCTGCAAAATAGGTGGGAAAATAGGTTATTCAGTCTGGTATTACGCCCAGCTCTCTGGCCTTTTTCAAGAGCCTGGCGCTGTTCTCAGGGACGAGTCTGGTCAGTGGGAGCTCGTAAGGGCAACGTCTTTCGCATTCGGCGCAGCCGATGCAATCTACACCTTTCAGGAACCCTTCCACATGACCTCCATTCATTTTGTGCCATCCGGATCGGTTGAAAAACAGCTCCGCGGAGGCTATGAAGTTTACCGGTATGCCGCTGGGACAGGGCAGGCAATAGCCGCAGCGGCGGCAGAATACCGGCCCAAGCTCCCTGGCAAGCGACTCCAGCTTGTCCAGATCTTCAGGCGTCGGGGGACCTGACCTTGCAGCTTCCCAGTTGGCATCCACCAGGTGGGGGCTCTCCATGCCTGGTATTATGACGTCAGCGTCTTGTGCTAAGATCCACCGGATACAGGCGGCGGGATGGGTCATAGCACCACCGGCAATCGGTTTCATCACCAGCGTTCCCACATCCATTCTGCGCGCCAGGGGGAACAGCTCCCGGCCGGCGTCGTTTTCTATATAGTTAAAGGGAAACTGTATCGTGGCGAACTCATCGGTCTTCAGGGCCTTGAGGATAGTCTCCAGACGGTGGCTGGTAATACCTATATGGTGTACAACGCCTTCACGCTTTTTCTCCTTGAGGAAATCGAGCACCCCTCCTGGGGCCATAACTTTGGCTAACGACTCATCACCAACTACATTATGCAACTGATAAATGTCTATATAATCAGAACGCAGGGCTTCCAGCGAGGCCGCAAGATGCTTTTCAACTGCGGTCACATCGCGGCCTCCGGACTTCGTGGCGATGAAGACGTTGTCCCGCACACCTTCTAACGCCTCTCCGATGATCCCTTCACTCACTGTGTAGGCCTGCGCAGTATCGTAAAAGTTTATGCCCTTATCGTAGCAGTAACGCACTGTGGCAACGGCCTGCTCCCTGGTGACTGTCTGTATAGGGATACCTCCAAAGCCCAGTCTCGTCGCCATAATACCCGTTCTTCCCAGTCGTATCTTCTTCATCAAGGACACACTCCTCATTAATGGATTGAATTCTGTATCAGAGACGGTTAATAAGGCTGGCGCTGTAGGCTGCGCCAAATCCGTTATCTATGTTCACAACCGAAACCCCACTGGCGCAGCTGTTGAGCATTGTCAACAAGGCGGAAAGGCCACCGAAGCTGGCTCCGTAGCCGACACTGGTGGGTACTGCTATGACTGGTTTGTCCACCAGTCCACCGACGACGCTGGCCAGGGCTCCTTCCATGCCGGCCACGACGATGATTACCCTGGCGTCGCGAATCATCGGGAGCCGGTGTAGCAGGCGGTGAAGCCCGGCCACACCCACGTCGGTCACACGGGAAACTTTGTTCCCCATAATGCGGGCCGTTTCGTAAGCTTCTTCAACTACAGGCAGGTCGGATGTGCCGGCGGCCACTATGGTAATATTCCCTACGGCTTCGCCCAGGGGTTGGTTAATTACGCTGATGGTTCGCCCCAGAGGATTGTATGAGGCTTCTGGTGAAACCGCTTTCACCGACTCATAGATATCCAGCGAGGCCCTCGTAACGAGTACATTGCTGCCCTTTCCAGTCATGGCCTGGACTATTCTCTGCACCTGATCTGCAGTCTTTCCCTCGCCGTAGATGACCTCGGGGAATCCAACCCGAAGTGAGCGATGATGGTCCACCAACGAGAAGCCCAGGTCCTCGAAGGGCAAGTCTCTGAGTTTCTCCAGAGCCTCATCGACATTTAACCGGCCGTCACGCACAGAGTTTAGCAGACTTTCGATGTCGACGCGGTTCATTGCCCCGATCCTCCCAGACGCAGCTGGTCATTCATACTTCCTGTGCGATACCCGCTCATGTCTAGGGCTACCTGAGCAAAACCAATTTCCTTAAGGGTGACAACTATTTTGTCGAAGACGTGCATGTCTAGTAGTCTCGGAAGTGTTTCTCGAGCCACCTCAATTTTGGCCAGGTCACCAAACTTCCGCACGCGGACTGCTCGGAAGCCAAGTTCCATCATAAAGACCTCAGCCCGTTCAATCATGCGAAAGTCCGCTTCCTGCAGTCTTGTATTGTAAGGCAACCGCGTCAGCAGACAGGCGTACGCCGGTTTGTCCCAGGTTGGCAAGGACATTTCACGGGACATGGCCCGCACAGTTTCCTTGTCAAAACCAAGCTCCTGCAGCGGGCTCCGCACGTTAAGTTCGGCCAGTGCGCGCAAACCCGGTCGGTAGTCTTTGAGGTCATCTGCGTTTGTTCCGTCAAATACCACCTCAATGCCCTGCTCTCTGGCCACCCGGATTATGTTCTGAAACACCACCTGTTTGCAAAGGTAGCAGCGCTCTGCCGGATTTTCGGTTACGGCCTCAGGCACAGGCAAATCAATAATGAGGTGCCGTATCCCCTTAGAGCGAGCCAGCTGCTTCGCTTCTTCAATCTCCCAGCGTGGGATATAAGGCGTGCGTACAGTGATGGCCAGGGCGCGATCTCCCAAAGCCTGCTCAGCAGCGACGGCCAGCAAGGTTGAATCCACGCCGCCGGAAAAAGCTATGGCCACGCCGTCATGAACCCCGATTAGTTCGATGAGCGCGTCAATCTGTCTAGTTATCATCTTCTATTCCTCCAAATGGGCCAGGATCCTGCTGTACAGTTCTTTAACAGGAAGCCCATGCTCTGTAGCCAGTCGTTCTATGTCAGTGAACTCAGGTTTGATGTTGACACACTTGCCCTGATAGTAGGAGCGTTTCACGCTCACCTCGCCAAAGGGAGTTGAAGCAGTATCCATTTCTCGGTGAAGCATCAGTTTGGCCACTGGCCAGCGCCGGACTCCGATTGTCGTTGTCTCTGCAAACAGGCGCCTGAGGATCTCCTCTTCGGTGTCCAAAGTGTAGAGGACAGAAAGCTTCACGCCCAGGCGGCCCTTCTTCATTAAAATCGGCGTGCGAAAGACATCAAGGGATCCTGCGCTCATCAGGCTTTGCTCTATGGTGGCCAGCAGTTCCGGACTCATATCGTCGATGTTTGTTTCGAGCAGGTACTGAGTCTGTTCTGTTGGCAGATCTTCGTGTTCGATTTCGCCCAGATAGACTCGCAATACGTTGGGTTGTGAGAAGTCCTTCGTACCCAGACCGTATCCTATGCGAGATATCACCAAGGCCTCAGGGCGCACGAACTCACTGACGCTGTGACGCAGGATGGCAGCGCCAGTGGGTGTAGTCGCTTCTCCCTGCAACCGTTGGGTGAAGGTAATGCCGCGCAGCAACTCGGCGGTCGCCGGAGCGGGTACCGGCATAACACCATGGGCGCATTTGACGAACCCATGTCCAGTTTCGGGGGGTCTGGCGAAGACAGCATCAACCTGGAGAAACTCCAGGCAGATGGCGGCCCCGACTATATCAACTATGGCATCTATGGCGCCCACCTCGTGAAAGTGAACTTCGTCGACAGTACTGCCGTGCACCTTGGCTTCTGCTTCAGCCAGCGCCCTGAAGATCGCAATCGACCTCTTTTTAACTCCCTCCGACAGTTGACTTCGGTCTATTATCTCCGAGATGTCGGAAAACCCTCGGTGCTCGTGGTCCGAAACGCTCTGCTCTCCGCGATGATGGCTGTCTTCGTGCCGATCCGTGTGGGTATGAGTGTGGTCATGATCCTGCGGATGCAGGTGTTCATGGTCCTGTGCATGATCATGATGATGCGTATGGGCATGACGGCGATCATGGCCGTGATGGCCCTCGGACAGAATGACATCGAACTTGACGCCTTCTATACCCATCTTGACCTGTCGGGAAACCTTCAGGCGATAATGTGACTCGAGATTAAGCTTGGCCAACTCAGAAGCCAGATGCTGCTGGGGAACACCAAGGTCAAGCAGAGCGCCGATGTTCATGTCTCCGCTGATCCCAGAAAAGCAATCGTAATAAAGGACTCTCATTGATCAGCCTCCAAAAATATAACCTTCGCTATTAACGAGTATACCACAGGCCTTTGTGGTCTCAGCATCCCCTCAGTCTGGCGCAGGAGATTTACCCAAAATGCAGAAATAGATAATAACCGATATCATTTGAAAAGCATTTTGGGTATAATTTTGATACAACATCAAATAATACCAACCACGGGTTGTCAGGCTTGAGAGATGGGATCAGTGATACATCAGGATAGCAAGTGGCAGACAGCGGGGAGGCGCTCACATGGGAAAAATTGACGCTGCAAAACACGCCGAACTTTCACCCATTGCGGAGGCTGTGCTTGAGAATACCCTTTCCGGGGTTATTAAGTTCTGCCGTTTAGGCCCAAAAGACGAGTACAAGGTCGCGTACGCCAACCGCAGTGCGGAGTTGATCGAGCGTTTGAGCCGCGATGAGCTGATGGGTATGAGCTTAGAAGAGCTATTTGTGTCCCGAGACGCGGCAGTGCTCAAAGCGACACTGGCCCAGGCTCTACAAGAGGGACGAGCCGTGCGCACACATCCAATGGAGTTGCGGGGCAGGTTAGCCAAGGGCTGGCGTGAAGTGGTTATTGTCCCTGTCGGAGAAGACTGTTTCCTTATGATGTCCCTGGACATATCTCAGGCCAAGGCCCTGGAAGGTGAACTGCGACACATGCTAGGCAGGGTGAATGCCCTGCTGTCCTTTCTGCCTGATGCTATTATGTCGGTGGACAATTATGGGCGAATCGAAAGCTGGAATCAGGCTATGGAAAGCCTCACCGGCCTGGCTGCCAGTGAGGTACTGGGTGAACACAGTTCACATATAGCGATGCGGATGTTCGGAGCAGGTGCCCGTTGCCTCACCGAGGTCATTACCGCCGTGGATTTCTCGGTCCTGCAACAGGAATACGTCAGCAGTTACAAGCTTGAAGGTGTCAATATAAGTTGTGAGATTACGCTCACGGGCCGAGATGGCAGCAACCGATTTCTCTCGGCCCGCGCCACGCCTCTCTATGATCCCGGAGGGGCCGTCGCCGGGGCGGTGGCGTCCTACCGCGATATGACTGAGCGCCGTGAAATGGAAGAACAACTGCGCTACCTCAGTGTTGTAGACCAGTTGACGGGTCTTGGCAACCGCAACTCCTTTGAACAACATCTGGAAAGGTTGAATAATCTGGGGGCTCCGGGTGTCGGCGTGCTGTTCTGTGATATTGACGGCCTTAAGTTTGTCAACGACACCATGGGACATGGGGTTGGTGACCGGGTGTTGAAGGCAGCTGCCGGAGCCATGCGCGAGAGTGTCGGCCGCCAGCACGTGGCGGCCAGGGTCGGCGGTGACGAGTTTGCCGTGATAGTGGAGAACACGGACGCCACATACATGGCCAGTCTGTCCAGAGATGTGCGTCGCAGGGTGGAGGAAGCGGCCAACTTTCCCGAAATGCCTGTACCCATAAGTCTTTCAGTAGGGTATGCGGTGAGCGAGAAATCATTCGTCCCTGTCTCGCGAATCCTCAAGGCCGCCGACGACAACATGTACAGAGAGAAACTCACTCGCAGCCGCGCCCGTCATGAGGCGGCCGTT
>DDWC01000010.1 GCA_002345475.1 Firmicutes bacterium UBA2296 | reverse complement strand
ACACCATTGCAGGAAGCCTGGCCACATCGCTGGCTGTTGAGTTCACACAGGGACTGGTCCCCACCATAACCAGTGACCCTCTCCTGGCCTCCATTTACGGTGGAGTTGTTGCAGGACTCGGCATGGGTATCGTGTTCCGCTTCCGCGGTTCTACCGGTGGCACTGACATCGCAGCCAAGCTAGCGGCACACTACACCGGCCTGAGCCTGGGAGAAGCCCTGCTGGCGGTGGATGCACTTGTGGTGATCGCTGCTGGTGTGGTTTTCTCGCCCGAGTTCGCCATGTACGCTCTTTTTGCCATCTTTGTTACCAGTAAAATGATCGACATAGTCCAGGAAGGATTGTACAGTGGCAAAGCCCTCTTCATCATCTCCGCCCAGTCACAGGCAATTGCCGACGCGCTGCTGCACCAGCTAGGTCGAGGGGTCACCGTTTTCCCCAGCCGCGGCGCATACAGCAATACTCCCAGCGAGACCCTCCTGTGTGTGGTGGGACGGGGTGAAATAGGCAGAGCCAAGGCCATCGTGCGCACGGAAGATCAGAAGGCCTTTGTCATTGTCACCGACGCCAAGGAAGTGCTGGGCGAGGGATTCAACCATGAAGCACTGGTCGGCGCGAAGAAGGGGAACACAAAGGGATAGTGAGGGAGCTCCTGGCTCTTGGCTCTTGCGCTCTTGGTAGTTCGACTTCTCGCGTCAGATTCCCTTCCAAGAGCTAACAACTAACAGCCAAGAGTTCTTGCGCGCACACAAGGAAAGACAGGGTCACCCGATTGGGTAGCCCTGTCTTTCCTAGTGTGCTGTTTTACTTGACTATCTCCACAAGGTCTCCGTTCTTCAATCCGCAGGCATTGGCTTCGTCGGTATCAACATGAAACTCCAGTGCAAAATCTGGGCGTACTCTCACTATGACATTGTGGAAAGTCATGGAACGATCACCCGGGATGGTTACACTGACCATTTCTCTGTCCTTAACACCCAGCTCTTCGGCTTCGGAAGTGTGCATATGGATATGGCGCCAGGCCATAATTGCCGCTTCCCCCACCTCTGCCTCCCCTGCCGGTCCCCTGAGCTTGAGACCCGGAGACCCGGACAAAGCCCCCGATTCTCGCACAGGCGGCTTTATGCCCAACCGGAACGAGTCGGTGCAGCTGATCTCCACCTGGGTGGCAGGACGCACGGGGCCAAGGATGCGCACGCCCTCAATCTCCCCCTTGGGACCTACCAGAGTAACGGTTTCCTGCGCTGCATACTGCCCAGGCTGTCTGAGATCCTTGAGCACTGTGAGCTGATAACCAGCACCGAAGAGGGCTTCAAGGTCTGCCTGAGACACGTGCAGATGACGGTTGGATACCCCTACCGGGATTTTTAATGACATATTATCACCTTATCCTTTCAGTGATTCCTTCCGTTAGTTGAGGAGAGACAGGAGCACGCCGGCGGCAATAGCCGAACCGATAACACCGGCTACGTTCGGGCCCATGGCATGCATCAGCAGGTAGTTGTTGGGGTTAGCGCGACGTCCTTCAGTCTGTGAAACACGGGCTGCCATGGGCACCGCTGAGACACCGGCAGAACCGATAAGCGGATTCACCTTGCCTCCGGTCAGCTTGCACATAAGCTTGCCCAGCAACACCCCGGTGGCCGTGCCGAAAGCAAAAGCCACCAGACCGAGTCCAACGATGTATAGAGTCTCCGCCTGCAGAAAATCTGCAGCATTGGCAGTAGCTCCAACGGAGACGCCAAGGAAAATGACTATGATGTTCATCAGGGCGTTCGAGGAAACCCCGGTAAGGCGCTCCACCACGCCGGATTCCTTGAAGAGATTGCCCAGCATCAGCATACCTACAAGAGGCACTGAAGCGGGCAGCAGCAGACCCACCAGAATGGTGACCAGTATCGGGAAGATAACCCGCTCGGTCTTGCTGACTGGTCGAAGTTGCTCCATGACAATCTCGCGTTCCTTCTTGGTAGTCAGAGCGCGCATTATGGGCGGCTGAATGATAGGCACCAGGGCCATGTACGAGTAAGCGGCAATGGCAATGGCCCCCAGTCGATGGGGTGCCAGCTGCGATGCCAGCCAGATGGCTGTCGGGCCGTCAGCTCCGCCGATAATGCCTATGGCACCTGCTTCCTGAGCGGTGAACCCCAGGGCGATGGCGCCCATAAAGGTGACAAAAATGCCGAACTGGGCTGCCGCGCCAAGGAGAAAAGTCTTGGGATTGGCAATCAGCGGTCCAAAGTCGGTCATGGCACCAACGCCGAGGAAAATCAGCGGCGGATAGATACCCAGTTTGACCCCTTGGGACAGGTAGTAGACTAGACCTCCGTTGGCGTCGCCAACAGGAGAGGCCATAATTCCACCCAGAGGCAGATTCGTGAGCAGCATGCCAAAACTGATTGGCACCAGCAGCAGAGGCTCATATTGCTTGACAATAGCGAGATACAGCAATCCACAGGAGACGGTTATCATGACGAGGTTGCCCACGGTCATGTTGGCGAATCCGGTAGTGGTTGCGAGCTCGCTAATGGCTTCCATTAACTGTGCTAGCAAAGTTCTTCCTCCTCACAACCTAACCGATAGTAACCAGAACATCCCCCGGATTTACGGTAGCTCCTTTTTGAACTCTGACTTCTTTGACGGTGCCGTCGACAGGAGCGCCGATTTCGTTCTCCATTTTCATAGCTTCAAGAATGACTACTGTTTGACCTGCCTTAACCTGGTCACCTACACTAACTTTGACATCAAGAATAGTTCCGGGCATGGGGGCGGTGGCGCTTCCGGCGCCGGCTGGGCCTGAAGCGGCGGGCTTCGCTGCCGCAGGGGCGGCGGCACGCGGCGCTGCGGCGGGCGCAGCTGCGGCGCGCGGCGCTACAGGGGCCACGGTGGCAGCAGTCCTGGTGACGGGCTGTGACATTGCGCCACCCTCTACGCCGGTCTCTTCAACTTCTACCTCAAATGTCTCGCCGTTTACAGTTATACGAAATTTCTTAATCATAATGCTGGCTCCTCTCGTTCTAGCTTCTGCGGTTTTCAAAAGGTGCGACGCGGGCGGCATGTTGCCAGGGGCTCTTGCCTTCGCCCAGTTTCCTGATCGAAACGACGTTGCCGGGACGACCGCCCATATAGGCGGCCACCGCTACACTAATTGCAGCAATCAGAGATGTGGGCAAGCCTGACTCTGCGGGCTCCACCGTCGCCGGTACCGGCTCGACAGCTGCCAGCGCAGGCGCTGTTGCCTTCACGGGCTCTTTGTAGAAGAGGCCCTTCATGCCATACATAACCATTTGCAAGGCATAAAGTGCGGCGAAAACCACGCCCATGCCAATTATGGTGACCTGAACTCCCAGATAAAACTCGTTGATATCCATGAGCTAACCTCCTACCTTAAACAGGTATATTGCCGTGCTTCTTTGAAGGCCTGCTCTCGCGCTTGGTGGCATTAGACTCCAGCGCATTGATGATGCTTCTTCTGGTGTCTCTTGGGTCGATGACATCGTCGACCATGCCGCGAGAGGCCGCCACGTACGGGTTCGCGAACTTCTCGCGATATTCGGCAATTTTCTGCTTCCTGAACTCTACCGGATTATCCGCAGCGGCAATTTCGTCCTTAAAAAGGATGTTGGCCGCACCGTCCGGGCCCATTACAGCGATTTCTGCCGATGGGAAGGCATACACAGCGTCGGCGCCAAGAGCGCGGCTGCACATGGCAAGATAGGCGCCTCCGTAGGCTTTGCGCACAATCACGGTTATCTTGGGCACAGTGGCCTCAGAGTAAGCGTAAAGCATCTTGGCACCATGACGAATAATGCCGCCGTATTCCTGACCAACGCCGGGGAGATAACCCGGTGTGTCAACAAAGGTCACCAGAGGAATATTGAAGGCGTCACAAAAACGAATGAAACGTGCGGCTTTGTCCGATCCATTGATGTCCAGGGACCCCGCGATTACCTTGGGCTGATTGGCGATAACTCCAACTGTCTGGCCGTTCATGCGGGCAAAACCCACCACAATGTTTTGGGCGTAAAAGGGCTGAACTTCCAGAAAATCGCCATCATCTACTATCTGCGCAATGAGCTCTCTGGCGTCATAACCGCGGTTGGGCTCGGCGGGGATTAACTCCAGCAATCCATCCTGGGTCCTGTCAACGGGATCTTCAGTGTAATTGAGCGGAGCCTCGTCGAGGTTGTTCGCCGGCAGGAAACTGACCAGTCGACGGACCTGATCCAGACAGTCCTGATCATTTGCTGCCATGAAATGGGCTACGCCTGAGGTGGTGTTGTGCACCGAGGCTCCTCCCAGATCTTCCATGCTAACGTCTTCGCCTGTTACAGCCTTGATTACCTGAGGACCGGTGATAAACATCTGGCTGCCGCCGTCGGTCATAAACACAAAGTCTGTCAGAGCGGGAGAATAGACAGCGCCACCAGCGCAGGGGCCCATGATTACCGAAATCTGTGGGATGACACCCGAAGCCAAAGTGTTGCGATAGAAAATATCGCCATATCCGTTAAGGGCGTCAACACCCTCCTGAATACGAGCCCCACCCGAATCATTAATGCAAATCATGGGAGCTCCGTTGCGCACTGCCAGGTCCATGACCTTAACCATCTTTTTGGCATGGGCTTCGCCCAGCGAGCCACCAAGCACGGTGAAATCCTGACTGGCCACATAGACCAGACGGCCGTCGATGGTTCCGTAGCCGGTGACTATCCCCTCACCCGGTGCTTCGGTGTCCTCCATACCAAGGTCTACACAGCGATGTTTCATGAAGATATCCATTTCGACAAAGCTGTTGGGATCAAGCAAATGGGCAATCCTTTCCCGGGCGGTAAGTTTACCCTTTTCGCGGTGCCTCTGCAGTCTCTTCTCTCCGCCACCCAGAGACATCGTTGTTCTGCGGGCTTCAAGATCCTTAATCTTATCGAGCATCAAGTTGACCTCCTTGCTATTTTGCGTACTGACAGAGTTCGATCAGCACGCCGTGACTGGCCTTGGGATGAATAAAGGCGATCCTGGCGTCATGAGCTCCAATACGCGGGACTTCGTCTATGAGACGCACTCCCTTGGCTTTGAGCTCGGCGAGAGCCGCTTCGATATCATCCACTTCAATGGCGATATGATGAATGCCCTCACCGCGGTTCTCAATGAACTTGGCGATTGGACCATCCGGCTCAGTGGACTCAAGAAGCTCAATGTTCGTTTCGCCCAGTGGCAAGAATGCTACCTTAACCTTCTGGCTGGGCACTTCTTCACGTCCCTGGCAAACTAGACCCAGTGACTCGGTATAAAAGCTGAGCACTGATTCCAGATCTTTGACAGCGATCCCCAAATGAGAAATCTTATTCAACATTTCCCCCCATCCTTTCCTTCTTATATTTGGCAAAAAGGGCTTGTGCTGCGGCATACACCGCTCCTTCACCTTCAACGACTCTGCGGATCTCTTCGGACAGAGTGTCGCCGAAGTAGTCCTCAAAGTCATGCAGGAAAAGAGCGCCCAGTATATTTGTCAGCTCTCTGCGTGAGCGCCGGCGACGTCGTTCATGCAGTTCGCCACTTTCTTTGAGATAAGCCGTGTGGGAGTCTACCGCGTCCACCATTTCCTTCAGGCCCTGACCTTT
>DDWC01000196.1 GCA_002345475.1 Firmicutes bacterium UBA2296 | reverse complement strand
AGCATGCTGGACCATAAGCTCTGGCATCACCTTCCAACCTTCGCGGGCGGTGGCATTGGCATTGTGCGCGCCGTCTATCTGAGCCATACCCTGGCTGGCCATGATGCTCTTGGCCACTGCGGCGTCTACGAAGCTGCGCAGCATGTTTACGTTGCGGTAAAGCACGTTGTACTGGGGATCCTGGTGAGCACCATTGACCCCTTCTTCGGCAAAGAGTACCGCTATTTCTGGTCCGGCGACTCCGCTGACGTATGAATGAAAGTTTATGGGCCGACCCACTTCATCTTCAATCATATCAAGAGCTTTGCGCGTTGCCCTTATCTGTTTTCTGGTGATGGGAACTCCGCCCACTCCCTCCGGAGTGCCTTCGATCAGACCATCGTAATGGCTCTGCCCCGCGGTGCGAATAACCATGATGTGATCTGCCCCGTGCCAGGCGGCCATGCGCATGCGTCTGATGTCGTCTTCAAAGCGCCCTGAGGCAATTTCCGTTGTAATGACGCAATCAGGCTGGGGGTCGATATTGCCAAAATGCTTGGCCGCTGGCATTGGTATGCTTTGCTGGAGACTCTCAGACGTCTGCTTGTACGTTATTCCATAGATTTTCTGATCAGGTACCTGTTTGCGCCATGTCCACCCTTTTCGCCTGGGGCGGTATTTATCGAGGTCTTGCAGAATCTGCGCAACGTCAATCTTTGAATTCTTATCTAGACTCATTCTGCACTCTCCTCACTGGCCAGGAACAGCTCTCTAGCCTTTGCCCCGCCGGCTTCTGTCAAGATTATCTCAGATGCTACCTGGATATCTGTCCCCATGGCGTGAGATAGTTTGAGCAGCACATTGCCGGCTCCGTGCCCAAGGAGGCCCAGTTCCTCAACACGCTTAACCAGGACGCCCGCTGACATGCTGTCAAAGCCCAGGCGCAAAAGAACTGATCTCTCGATGGATGGAGAAGTATGCCCGTGTGCCATCTCTACCAGAGGCTTCACGATCTGGTTTGCTAACTCCCAAAACTTCTTATCTAGTTCGCCTTCACTGAGTCCTTCAAGATGTTTTCTGCGCACCTGGTAGTCACTGTCGCGATGCATTCTTCTACCTCCTTACAAATGACTGCTGTACTTCAGTTAGCAGGGTTTCGTCTGCCCGCGAGTCGGCCAGAAGAAATTCCCGTTCGATTGGCTCCAGCACATTGTGGCCCTTGGCATTCAGCGCATTGCGCAAATAGGATCGCCGCAGGTGATTCAGTTCGACTTCGTGCACACCCATTCTCGCTGGATGATCCGGGATGATAATTGTCTCGCCGGGACGGCTTTGCCGTGGGTCACCGCTGCTGACAACTACTCCCCGTTCCCTGGCAAATGCCAACTGGGCGTTGGGGTGTTTGCCAGCACCGGTATACTCCGTCTCCTGGACAACTATGGTCTGAGAATCATCCATCTCCTGCGCCAGAACGAAAGCGGCTGCCAGCGCGGTGTTTCCGGCCGGCCCGCGCTCCAGACCTTCCAGCTGCGCCAACATCTCCGTTGCATAGAACACCTCGCCCTGTGAGACCGTGACATAGCGATCCATGTAGCGCAGTGCTCTGGCCGCGTTGCGCGGGACGTCAGCCCGGTCCGGCCACGTGGCAAAGGGCATGCCGAATCCGGTATGACCCGTGGTGAAAGATTTGCGATTGAAGTCCACATCGCTGGCCATATGTAACCCGCTCAAATCGACGCTGGCTGCGACAACCTGGGTTTTGCTCGCTCCAGCTAAGCGCAGACCGCGGGCGGTCCCCGTTATATTGCCACCTCCGGCATGGGTAACCACCACCACGTCCGGCGGGCCGCCCGTGTTTGCACTGACTTGCTCGGCCAGTTCACTGCCAAGAGTCTCAATACCCGCAATACCAAAAGGGGTATACAAGGAGGCGTTAAAGTAGCCGGTTTCAGCAAGGATCTGCAAGTACACGGCAAACAGCTCGGGGCCCACTGTTAGCTGGACAACTTCTGCCCCGTATGCCTCGCAGGCCCGTCCCTTTTCGATAATTTCCGGCTGGCCCAGCCCCTGACTGTCAAAAACCTCCTGCACTATAATGCACTTCAGGCCCAGCATCGCCGCCTGCGAGGCTACTGCAGCACCATAATTTCCTGACGTCGCTGCAGCAACGCCCCTGAAACCGTATCGCTGGGCGTGGTATACGGATACAGCTGCTCGACGCGCCTTGAAGCTGCCCGAAGGGTTAGCGGCCTCATCCTTGATGAAGATTCTAGCCCCGCGCCCGCGGGGGGACACCTGCCGCGCCAGCTTCGTTATGTTACGCAGTTCCAGAAGGGGGGTACTTCCTACCCCCGTGTTGTGCTGAATATCGCGAATCTGCTCATGAGAATAGCCGGTGTTCTGCATCATGGCTTCATAGTCAAAAGCCAGACCGTACTGCTCGAATTGCTCGTAATCGAAGCGGGTGGAACTCCTGATTATCTCGTTGCGTCGCGCCATTATCTCCGAATAGGAAGACATTGCTAAACCCCCTCGCGCAGCTTCAGGCCTATTTCCAGAAGCTCTGGCTGCGGCGTGCCAAAACTGTGGGTATAGTGGGGCCGCACAACCAGCAACTCACCAGTGAGAACTCGCCCCGTTGTCGTTCGCAGGCTTACCTTTTCGCCGAGGCTCGCTTCTGACAGTGCAAACCCCTTGACGCGCGCCAGCATAGGTACTTTTTGCGTTTCTTCAGGGATGTCTCGGGAACGATTCTCGGCAGAGAATGCTGTCCAGCCTATTTCAACCCATTCACCCGCTGCACACTTCGGCCCATTCATTTAGCGGCAGCTCCCGTCATTTCCCCCAGCAACGCCCGCGGCACAGGTAGATCTGCCATGGTGCGCAATCCGGGAGTTGCGTCAACTAGCGCGGGGATCATGTTTACCGCAATCGCAATGGTGCCGATCCCTCCAGGGATTTCCGGCTTAATGGCCATGCTAATATCTGGTGTTCCACTGACGTAAATGTAATCGCCCGTAGCGACATCCTCCATGCCAGGGTGTATTTGCTGCGGGTGTTCCAGAGTGATGAACAGCTTGTCACCCACATAACCGTGGGCAATGTGTTTGCACCCTGCTACCATCCCGGGCTCCACGGTCACGTGGGGCGTTTCTCGTCGGGTATTGGAAAGGATGGGTTCCTTGCTCTGTTCGATACGGGTTAGTCGGACGCCAAGAGCAGACGCAATGAGACTCATTGATTCGGGGAACCCTACATGGCCGACAATGCTGCCGTCCTTTATGCCTTGCTCGAACTGCTCAGGGGTGGTTCCGACACCCTGGGTGCGCATGACCGTTGGCCCAAACGGCGAAAGATCGTTCACTCGCACTGCTTTAATGCCGGTAACATCCGTGCAAACTGAGGTCAGCGCCAGTATCAGTGAGTCCAATATGAACCCCGGATTGATGCCCGTGCCCAGCACGCTAACCCCGTTTGCGGCAAACAGCGCCTCAATTTCCCGGGCCAGTGCAGGTTCGTGAGCAGCGGGGTAAGCCATTTCCTCGGCGATGGTAATACAGTTCATCTTCGCCTCGGCAACGACTTTGAGTTGAGGAAATACTTCTCTGGTAAACGAACCCGTGGCCACTACTACCACATCCGCCGCCCCCTGAACCACCACTGAGTCGGGATCTGCGGCAACAGTAAAGTCCGGCGCGTCGATCCCCAGCACTTCTGATAGACTCCTGCCCTGTTTCTCTGGATGAGAGTCGATGGCGCCCACCAGAGAAAGGCCCGGCTTTTCTGTTACCAGTCGAGCAATACCTCCACCCATGGCACCGAGTCCCCAAACAATAACGCGTGTCTTCTTCATGCTATACCTCCTTGTATTATGGTGAACTATGCATCAATGGAACCACAAATAGCCTAAAATTGAGCACCCGTGGCAAAAAAGAAAGGCCAATCAGGCTTTTGTATTCTTGTAAGCTTATTTCACTAGAGATACCTTGTTTTCCTTGCTGATCGGCAAAAAAACTTCATTACTTAGTAGTCCATTTGGCCAGGATATGGGCCTTACTTGTGGAATACTCTTCATTAGTCAAACAGCTCTATATTTGAAAGACTGATGGGAGGCTTGTGGAATGATGGACAACCACGTCTTAAGGCTGACAGCGTTTAGGAGATATCTTGATCAACGACGCCTAGACGCCGCATTTCTGATGATGTCTGGAGATCTGCAGTACCTAACCGGGGTCGATCGGCAACCCCACAACCCCACCGACGACAACAAACACGGTGATGAACTTTACGGAGCCTTTATCACAATGGACAGAGTGGTGTTTGTCGTGCCCCGTATGGGGGCCAGCGCTTACGTACGCGGCCAGGCCGAGGGCAAGCACTGGATTAGCGATATATTAGTGATAAACGACGGCGACCAGCTCGTCCCCTTTGCCAGGAGGTTGCTGGCGTTTCTCGGCAACCCGAAGACCCTTGCGGTGTCATCACGTATGTGGACAAGAAGTGCTCTCTTACTTAACACCGCAGATCCTGAACTGAAGTTTTCTAATGCCAGCGATATCATCGCACCCATGCGGGCCGTCAAAGATGCAGAAGAGACCCGCATCATGAAAGAGGCGGGCCTCATCACCGATCGAGTCTTTGCCGCAGTCCTCAGTCAGATGCGACTGGGCATAACCCAGTTTGAGATTGCCCGGGAGGTGGAGCGTCAAATAGCCATGCACGGCGGTTCCGGTACTTCCTTTCACACCAGCATTTATGTCACCGGCGACAACATCCGCCTTGTCCCCGGGCCTGACGGCAAAACTGGGTTTACCCCGCTCACACCTGGTGCAGTGGTTGCTTTTGACTACGGTATAACATACAAAGGTTATGTGTCCGATTTCGGCCGCACGGTATTTTGCGGTGAGCCAGGCTCTGAGTACCGCAGGTACCACGACTACGTCATGAAGTCACAGGCCACAGCCATGCAAGCCATGGTAGGAGACGCCATCACTGCGGCCGAGCTCAACTCTCTGGCCAGACAAGTGCTCGAAGACGAGGGATACGGGTCGTACTTCACTCATCGTCTCGGCCATGGGATTGGCATCGACGTGCACGAGCCGCCTTTCCTCTATGAACTGGAAGATACTCTGTTGCAAAATGGCATGTGTTTCACCATAGAGCCTAGTATATGGGTACCCGGCGGCCCCTTGGTGCGCGTAGAAGACGTAGTGCAGGTAACACCACAGGGCGGGGTTTCCTTCAGCAACTTCAGTCGGGAATTACTGTTTATCTAGATGATGGACGCGTGCTTTCCCCTCACCGGGAAAGTTGAACACTTACTGCTGAATGCCAATAATGAAAGGGAGTGCACTTATGAAGAAACACAACTTTCTCACCGAGTTCACCCGTGCCAGCCTGGAAGACTACCTGAAAGACAATCCTGATCCCGTGGCCATAATTCCCATCGGTTCTATCGAGCAGCATGGCCCGCACCTGCCCCTGGGCACAGATACCTTTGCGGCGACAGCGTTAGCAGAAGCAGTTGCCCAGAAGACCGACGCTGTTGTTGTCCCCCTGTGCTGGCCTGGAGTGTCAGAGCATCACATGGGCTTCAAAGGCACTATCACCCTTAAACCCGACACGCTACGCGCTGTACTTAACGACGGCATAGAAAGCCTCTCTCGCCACGGCTTTAAGCGTGTACTGGTCATCAACGGGCATGGAGGCAACACGCAGACCATGGATTATGCCATTGCCGAAGCCGGCAAGAAGTTCGGCGTGGCGGTGCAGACAAACCGCGCTGTTCCTGCAGATCCGGCGACATCAGCCAGATACAGCCTGCAGCATTTCGACGTGCACGCCGGACAGGATGAGACATCCTATATGCTGCATATCAAGCCGGAACTAGTCGAAATGGAGCGCATGCAGGGTTTTGCACCTACAGCAGTCTTTCCGCCACAGATGGACAAGCTGCGTGATATGCTGAGCGAAAACAGTGATCCCTCAGTACTGATGCAGTTGGCCATGGCCTATGTACCTCCCAGCCACGTTCTCACCTCATCGGGAGTGTGGGGCAAACTGAGTCCCGAGCACTCCACCGCCGAAGCCGGCCGCAAGAGCTTTGAAGCGAACGTGGAACGGCTGGTCAAACTCATAGAGCTTTGGGATCAGGTGAAGTAGAGCGAGCGTAAGCGAGCGAGGGCCGTTCCTAGTTCCCTGCCCGTGGGCACGACCAGGACACACAGAACAGGCCTAAGGCACCAGGCACACCCCCGCGTGACCCAATACACAAAGAAGCCCCCTTGCGGGGGCTTCTTTGTGTATTGGGTGGTATTAACGCTTTGAGAACTGAGGTGCGCGACGGGCCTTTTTGAGACCGTACTTTTTGCGCTCGACCATACGGGGATCGCGGGTCAGGAGACCTGCTTTCTTGAGGGTCGGGCGAAGTTCGACGTCCAGTCGCAGCAACGCGCGAGAAATACCGTGACGAATGGCGCCGGCCTGGCCGGACGTTCCACCGCCGTGAACAGTAGCGATGACATCGTAACTGCCCAACGTGTTTGTCAGGACCAGAGGCTGACGAACAATCAGCTTCAAGGTCTCAAGACCAAAGTATTCGTCGAGAGGTTTGCGGTTTATCACGATGCTACCGGAGCCGGGCAATAAGCGCACGCGGGCAACGGAAGTCTTTCTGCGTCCTGTTCCGAGATACTGTACTCTAGCCACCTACAAACTCCTCCTTCCTAACCCTTGATAGCCAGCTCTTGTGGCTGCTGTGCTTGATGCGGATGCTCCGGTCCACGATAGACCTTCAGCTTCTTACCCTGAGCGCGACCCAGGCGGTTGTGAGGCAACATGCCCTTAACTGCCTTTTCGATCACGAACTCGGGTTTGTTCTTAAGCAGTACATCATAACGAGTCTGCTTAAATCCGCCGGGATAGTTTGAGTGGCGATTGTAAGTCTTCTGAGTGAGCTTGTTGCCGGTAAGGACAATTTGCTCGGCATTTATTACGATAACAAAATCGCCGGTGTCCAGGTGAGGTGTGAATGTCGGTTTGTGCTTGCCACGAAGCACTGTTGCCACTTCTGTGGCCAAACGACCAAGAGTCTGGCCGGCAGCGTCAACTACGTACCATTTACGCTCCACATCTCCTGGTTTGGCGAAATATGTGCTGTGCATGGGGACCCTCCTCGAAGGATATTTATCACTAGGTCCGGGCTCATGGACCAAGCATTATTGTATAATTTACGGCTCCTTGTGTCAAGGCAAATCGGTTGGCTGATAAGTGCGGCTAATATTCGACAGCAAGCAGGTAAAGACCCTGAGGCGGTGCTGTGAAGGGTAACAAGCGGCGCTGTCCTGTCGCGACAGCCTCGGCAAGCGTGTTCGGTGACAACTTGCCCATGCCTATCCGGACGGCGCTGGCGGCGATAATCCTCACCATATTGTAGAGGAAACCGTCAGCCCTTACTTTGATGGTAACAATACTGCTCACAGGATCGAAATCGAGTTCGGCGTGGGTAATGGTGCGGACTGTGCTCCCCACGCTGCTGCCACTGGCGCAAAAGGCGCGGAAGTCGTGGGTGCCCTGGAGGGACGACATCGCATCGCGCATTAGCGTAAGATCGAGTTGCTGCCTGATTGCCCATACTCGGTCCCTCTGCAGCGGTGGTGTAACCTCTGCCTGTATGACCTTGTAGACATAGGTCTTCGCTACTGCGCTATATCGAGCATGGAAGTCATCAGGCACCAGATCTGAACGAAGCACGCGAACATCAGAAGGCAAAAAACGATTAACGGCCGGTGCGAATCTGTCGGCTGGCATGGTCACTTCGGTGAGGAAATTGGCTACCTGGCCCAGAGCATGAACACCTGCGTCCGTACGCCCCGAACCATGCAGCTTTATATCTTCGCCAGTTATCCGCCCTATCGCGGACTGCAGGACTCCCTGGATGCTTCTCTGCCCCAGCTGAACCTGCCAACCACAAAACTTCGAACCATCATACTCCAGTAACAGCCGGATGTTCAAAACAGCCTCGCCACCGCAGCCGCGGCAGCCACCAGGACTACAAACAACAGACCGCCGATCACATCGAGAGAAGTATACTTCAGTATTTTATACTTGGTCCGGCTGTCTCCCCCACGATAACATCTTGCCTCCATGGCCATGGCCAGCTCATCAGCGCGGCGAAAGGCCGAGATAAAGAGCGGAATCAACAGGGGCAACAAGGCTTTAGCGCGACGGATAAGTCCACCGCTCTCAAAGTCGGCTCCCCTGGCAAGCTGCGCCTTCATGATCTTCTCCGCCTCTTCGATTAAGGTGGGAATGAATCGCAAAGCAATCGTCATCATCATGGCTAACTCGTGTGCCGGCACCCCGATTCGCTTAAAGGGACGCAGCAACGACTCGATGCCATCGGTCAGGGCAATGGGGGAAGTGGTCAGGGTCATTATGGATGTGGCCATTACCAGCAAGACCAGCCGAAATGCCAGCATCATTCCTGTCAGAACTCCTCCACTGTACACACGAAGAAATCCCAGCTGGAGCCACAGGACGCCTTCTTTGGTGGTGAAGACATGCAGGACAAGTGTCAGAGAGACAATAATCAGTATAGGCCGCAACCCTCGCAAAATCATGCGCAGAGGTACGGTGGA
>DDWC01000164.1 GCA_002345475.1 Firmicutes bacterium UBA2296 | reverse complement strand
CTGAATGCTGCAACGACGCCGATGATCGAGCCGATTAGAGTCAGGTAAGGCCTGGTGGAAAACCGTGCATCCAGATAGCTGCCGGCCCACGCTGCCAGGCCGACAGTAAGGACAACGCTGATGCCAATCTGCGAAAGCAGTCCGAGCATTTCATAGCCCCGCCTGGTCACTGTCAACCCCCCAGACAAGTATACAGTATTCATTGTTTATTGTACTGCACCCAGCGCAATTTCTATGCCTTGTGACAAAGTTAACTAGGCCTATATGTTGGCCGATCCCCGCTCCAAAGCATAGATATTCTATAAGAATAATACTAAAACGTCAAACAGAATAAGGGGGAACGCGCCCCCCTTATCCGTCAATTTGACGCACCAGCATACCGGCCTCGGATAGCATTGCTTCGGAAAGCTTGTCCGGGTAGTAGTTAGCGTACACAACTTCCTTTATTCCCGCATTTATCAGCATCTTGGCGCAAACCACACAGGGGAAATGGGTAATGTAAATGGAAGCACCCTTTATCGACACGCCCGAATAGGCAGCTTGGATGATGGCGTTCTGTTCTGCGTGCAGTCCGCGGCACAGCTCGTGTCGTTCACCCGAAGGAACATTGAGCTGCTCTCTAAGGCATCCGGTCACTTCGCAATGGGTAATTCCAGAAGGGACACCGTTATAACCTGTGGTGAGTATGCGGCGATCCATGATAACGACAGCGCCAATCTCGCGCCGCAGGCAAGTGGCCCGTCCGGCCACCAGTTCGGCAATGGACATGAAATATTTATCCCAGCTAGGACGCGTCATCTTGTTCCAAATAGGCGGTCACCGGCGTCGCCCAGGCCAGGGATAATGTAGGCGTGGTCATTCAGGCAGTCGTCAATTGCCGCGGTGAAGATATCTACATCGGGATGTTCCGAATGGACCCGCTCAATTCCCTCAGGGGCAGCGATCAGGCACATCAGTTTGATGCTCTGGGCTCCTTTGCTCTTGAGGAAGGTGATAGCGGCAGCAGCAGAGCCGCCGGTGGCCAGCATGGGATCCACCACAATCATCTCACGGTCTTCAACATCGGGTGGCAACTTGCAGTAGTACTCCACAGGTTGCAAGGTATTGGGGTCACGGTAAAGGCCTATATGCCCAACCTTGGCAGCAGGAACCAGGCGCAGAAATCCGTTGACCATACCTAGTCCAGCCCGCAAGATGGGGATAATACCCAGTTTCTTGCCGGCTATCACCCGTCCCTTGGCAGTCGCTACAGGTGTTTCCACCAGCACGTCTTCCAGAGGCAAATCCCTCGTAACTTCGTATGCCATAAACATGGCCACTTCGTCAACCAGTTCCCGAAACTCCTTGGACCCTGTGTTCTTATCCCGGATGAAGGTGAGTTTATGCTGGATCATAGGATGATCCAGCAGCTTAACTTGCCTCATCGTATCACCTCGCCCCACATACTATTTGTATAACTTGTACTCCTGGCACAACTTCGCAACTCCGCTGCGGACCTCGGCCAAGGCGGCTTCATCGCCGCGCGCTTCCAGTGCATCCGCAATGAGATTACCCACCTTTACCATGGCTTCTTCCTTCATCCCTCTGGTAGTCAATGCAGGGGTACCGATACGGATGCCACTGGTCACAAAGGGACCTTCCGGATCATAGGGTATGGTGTTCTTGTTGACCGTAATGTGCACTGCATCCAGAGCTTTCTCTGCGTCCTTGCCGGTGAAACCCTTCCTGCGCAAATCTACCAGCAGGAGGTGGTTGTCAGTACCGCCCGACACCAGATCAAAACCGCGGGCCAGAAGCTGGGTTCCCAGAGCCTTGGCATTGGCGATGACCTGGGCCTGATAATCAGCAAAGCCGTCATCCATAGCTTCCTTGAACGCCACGGCTTTGGCAGCAATGATATGCATCAGTGGGCCACCCTGCATGCCTGGGAATACCACCTTGTCGATGGCCTTAGCCCATTCCTTGGTACAAAGAACCAGCCCGCCCCGCGGCCCGCGCAGTGTCTTGTGGGTTGTGGAAGTGACAAAGTGCGCATAGGGAACAGGGTTCTGGTGCAGGCCAACGGCCACCAGACCGGCGATATGGGCCATGTCAACCATCAGCAGCGCGCCGACTTCGTCGGCGATTTCACGCATTCTGGCAAAATCAATCGCCCTGGGGTATGCGCTGGCGCCCGCCACAATAAGCTTGGGCTGGTGCTCCCTGGCCACCCGCAACACATCGTCATAATCCAGGAAGCCTTCCTTGTTGACGCCGTAAGCAACGAAATGATACAGGATGCCCGAGAAGTTTACCGGGCTACCATGGGTAAGGTGACCACCATGGGAGAGATCCATGCCAAGCACTGTGTCTCCCGGCTGGAGACAGGCCAGGTATACCGCCATGTTGGCCTGGGACCCCGAATGTGGCTGCACATTGGCGTGATCTGCGCCAAAAAGCTTGCAGGCCCTGTCGCGAGCCAGGTTCTCAGCCACATCAACTTCTTTGCACCCACCGTAGTAGCGTCTGCCAGGATATCCTTCCGCGTACTTGTTAGTGAGCACGGATCCCGCAGCCTCCAGGACGGCCTCACTTACGAAGTTTTCGGAAGCAATCAGCTCCAGATGAGTCTCCTGTCTTTCCGTTTCCTTCTCGATGGCTAATGCGATTTCTGGATCAATAAGTTTCAGGCTCATTTTTTCACTCCTTCTAAGTTATGTATGTAGTGAACGGGCTCACTCATAGCGAGCTCTGGCTCCGCCAATAAGCTTGGGCCTGGTGCGGGCAGCTACCAGATTAGCCTGGCCAATACGCCGTCGCGCAAGCCGCACCGGCACGGCCACAGGCCGCATCTGCATGCCTATAAGGGTGTCCCCGATGTCTATGCCAACATGGGCGGCAACAGACTCGACCATCACTCCCGGCATCATGCGAAAGGCCACTGTGCCCAAAGCGCCACCGGCTTTCTCATGCGGGACTACGGACACTTCTGTCAGCCCGTACTTCATCATGCATTCTCTGGTGACCACCAGTGCCCGGTTTAGGTGCTCGCAGCATTGAACCGCCAGGAACAACCCGTGCTATTTGGCCAAAGACTCCAAGACGGAGTATATCATCTCGGCAACCTCGATGCTACCGCCCTTTCCTATATGGGCGCCTAGTACTTCGCTGGTGCTACAGCCAACCACGAGAATCTGCTCCGGACTTACATTAGCCAACTCAATCAGCTCGGTTACCGCCACCTGCAGGTCGTCCTGGATTTCGTTCATTAGTGATCCTCCCTGGCCTCCAGGGCCATCATCTTCTCCACTCTTCTGGCGTGCCTTCCGCCCTGGAAACTTGCTCCCAGCCAGGCATCAACGATATCAAGTGCCAGCCCCGGTCCCACCACTCGCTGTCCCAGACAGAGGACATTGGCGTCGTTGTGTTCTCGCGAAGCTCGGGCGGAAAAAGAATCTCCGCATAACGCAGCACGTATACCCCGCACCTTATTGGCCGCCACCGACATGCCAATGCCGGTGCCGCAAATCAGTATCCCGAGGTCATAATCACCGCAGCGCGACCCCATTGGCCACCTTCTCTGCGTAATCAGGATAGTCTACGGACGTGACACAGTCACATCCCATGTCGACAATTTCGTAACCCAGACCACTGACATAAGCATTAATGTCACGCTTGAGCGGAACACCTGCATGATCACAGCCGATTGCCAGCTTAACTTTACCTGACTTCACCCGTTTCTCCTCCTCATGTAGTTCCTGTATTTTCTTTATTGCTTCTTCGATCTCTGTGGCGGCCCTCTCGTACACGGCCACATCTCCACCGAAGGGGTCCTCGATATCTTCCCCGTCACTAATCCCCGCAAACCCGCGCAGAGTGTGAATCTTCTCGCTCTGTTCAGGGAACTGCACGCATAGCAGGTCTCTGTGCCGGCGCGTCATGGTGAGCACCAGATCAGCCGATTTAACGAGGTCTTCATCTATCTGGGTAGCTGAGTGCCCGGAGAGATCAAGCCCCTTGCTTTGCATTACCCGCACAGCGTTGGGCGAAGCAGGATCTCCTGCCATA
>DDWC01000020.1 GCA_002345475.1 Firmicutes bacterium UBA2296 | reverse complement strand
TAACAGATCCCGATGACAGGGATTTTATGATGGACTTATACAAGGAACACTATGGTCTGGTGCGCAGCGCTATATCTAAGGTAACTCGGGATAAAGACCACCTTGAAGACCTGATCAACGACACCTTTCTGAAGCTAGTCGGAAAAATTTCTATACTTCGCACCCTAAACTGTTGCAAATTAGTTGCCTATGTTGTCTATACAAGTAGAAGCGTTAGCATTAACTTCGTTCGGCATCGCGCTGTGCAGAACAAACATACTTACTTCGGCCTGGTGGACGATCTGGCACAGGGAGTAGCTGACCCTAATGACACGGTGGAGGACAAGGTTGTTTACTGGGAAGAGCGGGAAGACCTGTGGAAAGCAGTCCTGCGTCTACCGGAGAAGCAGAAGAACCTGCTCTACTTCAAATATGTTCTGGAGATGCATGACACAGAAATCTCAGAGACACTAGGCATCACTCCCGACAGCGTTAGGCAGTACCTGACCAGGGCGCGAAGAGCCGCAAAGAAACTTATCAACGAGGAGGGGAAAGACAATGACAAGCAATCGGGACAAGCTGCGGGAGGAGTATGAAGACGCCCTGTTCAAAATGCTCATGCACGACGCAGCAGAGCATGAGGGAAAGGCTCATCTGGATGAGCTTCAGTCCATGGAGGACTCTTCCGACTTAAAGCCCTCTGAGCTAGCACTAAAAAGGATTAGCAAGCAGCTCAATAGTGAGCTCAGAAAACAACGCCGAGCAGAGCGCAGGCAGCTTGCTCTCGCTGCTATGCGCACCATGGCCATATCTCTGGTGGCTGTACTGGCTGTATTCTTCACCGCCATGACCACCGTTTCAGCCTTCAGGACAAGAGTAATGAACATCTGGGTGGACATACGGCCGGAATACACCGTCTTTCAGCTTAGAGGTAGTGACAGTACTGAGGGCGGTAGCATGGTCGTTAACTGGAGCAATGTCTATGCTCCGACCTATATACCCAAAGGGTACGAGGTAAGCTCCTTCTCCTTCAATGAAGGCTTTAAGAGGATAGTGTTTGAGAACGCTTCTACACAGACCTTTATACTCTTCACTGAGTCCGACGAATATAATAATCTGGTAGTTGACACCGAAAACGCTGACCGCCTTGAAGATATAAGTATAAAAGGCCAGAGCGGTACGCTGGTGGTGAAGGACAATTTAGTCACCCTCGTCTGGGAACAAGGAGGACGTCTGTTCATGATTAAATCACAGAGCGACGTCGAAACCGCCATTAAAATGGCTGAGGGTGTGAAATTTCTAAAATAATCTCCAAAAATGTGTTGCACTTTCCCTCCCTCAAGTGTCTTTATATGTGAAGGCAATGGAAGGGAGGTGTTTTTGTGAGGAGAATCTCTTGTATTGTACTAATCGTCCTAACAATCCTGGCATTAAATGCTCAAGTATTTGCAGCACACAGCGATTTCTACGGTCCAATAACTCCACAGTTTACCCACATCTCACATATCAGTTCACGTCTATCCATCTCTGCGTGGGGAGAGGCCGACTGCAGCGGCAGCGTTGCTCTTTATAGTAGTTCCAATACCGCTGCTCTCACTATGGAACTGCAGCGGCAGGACAGCAACGGCTGGAGCACCATAAAGTACTGGACTTCATCAGCTCCCGGGCTTTCTGGGGTATACATGGAGCGGTACCACTGGGTTGTCAGGGGTACTTACCGTCTGCTTTGCACTGCCAGAGCTTACAGCGCTAGTGGTGCGCTACTGGAGGAGGCTTCGATACTGTCTCGTGAGATTACTTACTAAGTCGTATGGACAAGACCCAGCGGCAGTTAGGATGAGTGTCGATATGCTTAATGTTGGGACGACAGCAACCCCGCTGGTGGCACGGGCAATGACAAACAGTCCACAGGGACGGGGGCGGGCTCGCAGATACCAATATTTGAAGGGAGTTGGCATAAATGAATAGGATTCTCAGTCTACTATGCGTGGCTTTGCTATTAACGGCCATGCCATTTTCACAAGCCCAGGGAGCTATAATAGATGGCGGTGGGGATACACTCGAAGCTCTAGACAGAATAATATCTTCAAAGGAGGCCATTGAACTCATCGACACACTTAACGTATACATCACATACATTGATGAAGCAAAGTACTCTTCTGTTGAGAAAGACAACATAGATTATCTGGCCTTGTATATACAAGCTCAAAAGCATAAATCCAGCTCTCAAGAGGATGTGTCAGAGGAAGCGAGTGTCATGAAGTTGAGCAAGCATGATGTTTTGCAACAGATTAATGATCCCATTATCAGAACAGCACTTAGAAGGGCCAAAAGCGCTATTGATGCTGGTTACGTTGTACATGATGTAAATGTTCTATTACCACGAAGAGAGGTGAACATTCTCTCCGGGTGCCCTATAGAGCAAGTCTCGGAGCCTTGGGGTTTCCAATATGGGCATAATTGGAGATTTTATTGGATCAGCGTTCCCCTTGAGACGAATCTAGTTAATGTACAGGATCGTCCTTCACTATGGTCACAGATTATGCAGGCCTCATTCAAGGTCCTTGTAAAGCGAGTAGTCGATCATGTAACTCATGGAACTTGGAGTGTTTTGGAGGACATGGACAAAGTCATCGCCTCGGCCTCTCCCATAAACTATTACTTTAATACTCAGAATGAGTTTATCAGAGGTTTTTCTGCAGGCAATTGGTATTCCCGTGAGATTTGCATTGAAGACACCGATAATAAAATGCCGGGATTTAACTATTATCCTTGGGGTTCAGCTGAGCGCCTCGTACATGCAAGCCATATTTTTTCAAAGTATAAGGTTTCGGAAGACTATGGCGGCATATATGCCCAGGAAAGTTATACCACGCCTAATATTACAAGTACCTGCGTGAACTATTATAATTGGTCATATCTCAGGTACAGAACTAAGCAGCACTATGATTTTCATGGTTTCTGGATGTACATTGAAGAAGTAAACATAGATATGAACCCTAACTATGCTATTAACTAACGATTGAACAAGCTGGAGTGCACATCTCAGGCCTGTCCTCGTTGTCACAAGTATGGACCTGTTCATAATCTATGACATTGAATACTTAACGCCTGGGGGTGTACAATGCGTCACTATGTAACAATGGCTTACATGCGAAGCCGCAAAATTACCTGGTTTGGTCTGCTGCTGATTGTATCCTTAATGTTTGCACGTTATCGTCCGATCAAACTAGAACAGGCCGCTCTTTTCGGGGAGCATTTTACACATGATATCTTGCATATTAACTTAGTCCGCGCAGAATGGAATAAAGATCATAGCGGCATCAAGGACGTTCTCCCGGCAACCGTTATCACGGACATAGCTCTGATTGATGATGTTGTTTCCTTGCTCTCCGGGCAAACGATGACGCGAAGACTAAGGAAGAAAGGCACGCTCTTCTACCCGAATGATTTTGAAAGGCCTACGTTTATCGTCTTGTTTTTAGTCTTTGAGGACAACAAATCCACCATCATTTCAATTGCTCCTCACCCAAGCCTTCAAGTAAACGGAACGAGGTATAGGCTATGGGGGCAAGGAATTGACACTGTGAAGCTCTGGGAGCTTCTCAGCGGGGCTAATCCTCTTGCTGACTGGTAAACCAGCCCATCCCCTGTCTATTGTGTACCAGCCAACCAAAACAAAATGACTTCGCCGACGTGTCGCCGACCTGACGCCTGAAGGGGCGTCAGTGGATGGGAATAGAGGCCGTCACATAAGACGAGGACCGCTGTTTAAGGCATTAGATTCATAAATGAATGACATAGGAGAGGGATACCTGGCCTTCCATCACAAGGTAGATGCAAAACTGGAAATCGTGTTCAGGTTTACCCCTGACGAGGGTTCGAATCCCTCTCTCTCCGCCATTTATATAGCTCGACGTAGGCTCTTGAGGCATGACCTCAGGAGCCTTTTTGTCGCCTGTATCCTGTTACTGAGGCGGGCCATGCCCTCTGTGGAAGGATTATCTTGGTTTGGGCCGAAGGTTATATAAAGCATAACCTATGGAATTGAGGTGTGAGCCGAATGTTCGTTCTGTCTGCCGTTTTAACAGATCCCGATGACAGGGATTTCATGATGGACCTCTATAATGGACACTACGAACTAGTGCGAAGCACCATATATAAGGTAATCCGGGATACCGATCACCTGGAAGACCTCATTAACGACACCTTTCTAAAACTAATCGGAAAAATTTCTGTACTTCGCACCTTAGACTGTTGCAGATTAGCAGCCTATGTCGTCTATACAAGTAGAAGCACTAGTATCGACTTCATCCGGCGCCGCGATGTGCAGACAAAGCATATGTACTTTGGCCTGGATGAGGATCTGGCGGGGACAGTGTTAGATCCTGCAGAAGCGCTAGAGGACAAGGTTGGATATTCTGAGGAGCGGGATGACCTGTGGAGAGCCATACTGCGCCTGCCCGAAAAGCAGAAGGACCTGCTCTACTTCAAGTATGTGCTGGAGATGCCGGACGCTGAAATCGCAGGAATACTTGGGATAGCTACGGCCAGCGTCAGGCAGTACCTGACCCGGGCGCGCAGGGGCACAAAGAAACTCATTAACGAGGAGTTGAAGAATCATGGCGAGCAATCGGGATAAGCTCCGGGAGGAATACGAAGACGCCTTGTTAAAGATGCTCATGCATGACGCAGCAGAGTACGAGGGGAAAGCTTTCCTGGAGGAGATGCAATCCCTGAAGGGCTCTTCTGACTCAAAGCCCTCCGAACTAGCACTGAAAAGGTTTAGTAAGCAGCTAGATATGGAACTCAGGAAGCAGCGCCAAACAGAACGCAAGCGGATTGCTTTTATTGCTTTGCGCACCATTGCCATATCTCTAGTAGCAATATTTGTCGTATTCTTCACCGCCATGACCACCGTTTCCGCCTTCAGGACCAGAGTACTGAACATCTGGATGGACATACGACCTGAATACACAGCCTTTCAGCTCAGGGGTGGCGACAGCACTGAGGGCGGCAGCATGATCGTTAATTGGATCAATGCCTATGTCCCAACCTATATACCCGAGGGGTACGAGGTAAGCTCCTTCTCCTACAGTGAAGGCTTCAAGAGAATAGTGTTTGAAAACACCCCTGCTCAGACCTTTATTCTCTACACCGAACTGGACGAATCGAGTAACCTGGTGGTTGACACCGAAAACGCCGACCGCTTTGAAGAGATAAGTATAAATGGCCACATCGGTACCCTGGTGCTAAAGAACAATATGGTCACCATCGTCTGGGAGCAAAGGGGCCGGATGTTCATGATTCAAGCACAGGCGGACGTTGGCACAGTCATTAAAATGGCCGAAGGTGTGAAATTTCTCAAATAATCTCTGAAAAGGTGTTGCACTCCTCCTCCCTCAAGCGTCTTTACACATGAAGGCAATTGAAGGGAGGTGTTTCTATCTTGACTAGCGGCCCCCTGCGGTTCTACAGAGGCACTGAGTGTGAACGATGAAATCATGCAACACAGAACCGGTCCGGGGGCTCTTCGAACTGATGGAAGTGGCATGCGACTTGTATAAGGGAAGATCCTGATATCGCCGCGCTACTATCATGCCCTTGTGACACTTGAACCCATCAATGAACATTAGAAGGAATAGCATGGGAGCATAATAGGAGGTGTAGATTATGTTCAGGACCAACAGCAACTCTGCTGTTGGCACTGGCGCTACCAACCAGTGGATCTGGCTAGAGACAGGCCAGTGACTGTCAGTTATTACAGGGACGTCTTACTTGTTCGACGGGATCCGCCGAAGCCTTAAGTCTACTACTTCATCAGGCCCGGGTTCGCCGGAGTCTACCCAGCTAATAACATGTTGAAAGGAAGGATAATGATGAAGAAAACCATACCTGCGGTGCTTCTTCTCTGTCTCATGCTATTTCCAATGTTTGCAGTGGCATCACCAAGAACTCAGGAGGTCACTCATGATAACCCCCCTGCTGAACTAACGGAGTGTCTGCGGGGACAAAGACAGAGTTTGCTGAAGACTCATAGCGGCCTACTGAGGCAGTTAGGCTATCCTGAAGAGATGCTACAATTCTTAGGGCCAGATGAGCTAGTATCAATAGTGGAGCATGGCTATAAGTTTTTGAGCGCAGAATCAAGACATGACCTTTACATTAGCTATGAGAATACAGAGTCAAGCGATGACTCTCTCACTCTGGTTGTTCCCCTGACGGTGGAGGAACTAAGGGCATATAATAACGACATGCACGGTTTTATAGAGAAGAACGCTGCGAGCCTAGATATGCTTTTCCGGTTCAAAGAGCAGAACCATCTGGGCGTATTGTCATGTGAAGGTGGAGAGATGGGCACGAGCCTTACCCTTAGGTCCACATCTACAACGTACACTGCGATAGATTTCTGAATATTGACAACGAGCGTAGACGTCTACGACTCTTCAAGCCCATCTAACGGACTGATTTACAAGACAATCGGTTTTAACTTCTCATGGGGCAATGGCACGAGAATTTGGTCGCTTACCGATGGTTTGGCGTTGTCACATACAGCAGGCCCTCTTGGATACACGAACTATGTTGCTAAGGGGGGCTATTATGATGGCAGTGCCCAATCAGCGATGCTAATCAATCCTGAGTGGACCCTGGGCGGTATTCACGCAAAGTTCGATATCCTTGGAAGAGATCCCCACGATACATATGGGCGAATATGGGCTAGAATAGGTAATCATGACTACGCCGTCACCCCAGGAAACTTCACAATATTTGGGCAATATGCACATGCTCAAATAACCGCTTTCTTCGATATCAGCGTTGGGGCTGGTACGATTTCGTTTACTCCGCAATTCACTACAGTTCTGAAGCTCTCAAATCAGGCGTGGCTTTCAAACATTAGTTCTTGGTACTAGCATTGTGATACTTGCAGGGAGGTCGATCTGGTGAAGTGGGAAATATTACAAACACGTCTTATGGCGGTGCTACTGGTTTTCAGTGCCCTTGTCGTTACATTTCTTCTCATGCAAAGCGTAGAGCTCAAGAGCTTACAGGAACAAGAGCTACGTGCAGAATTAGCAATATTGCTGGAACAATCAAAGGGCGTGATCGATGCAATGGAAGTCCTAGTACACGGCGGAGCTATGGAAGAATTGATAGACCTGCAAGTACAGGTCTCTAGAATGGTCGGTATACTGTCCAAGCATCATACTNNGTCATACTGACCGGCTTGTGAATTACGGTATACTGGTAAACCCGTACTCTTCAATTGAGGCTTTCTTGATATTAACCCTCTTAGATTACCCTGCGGATGCTAGTGTTGTAAGGACCAGTGCAGTCAAGGTTGCCTCTCTTAAGCTCCATCTTGTGGAACTCAACATTCACCTCGAACGTGTATACGGCCCTTTTGTCACTGGGCAATCTAAGTCTCAAGACATAGACACCAGCACCTTGCACGACCTAACTCAATTGATTGTCATGATCAACGGTCGAGTTGCGCGGACCATCTATGAATAAGATTCTATCAGCGGTCAGCTAGAACATAAAACAAGGCTTTCTGGGTCGCACCAGAGAGCCTCTTTGTGTTGCAGCAAGACTCGCTAATCAGGTAGTTTGGAGGAGACGACGCTACGTAGCATAGATGTGCTACTCATGATAGAATGGGGTAGGAGGTGGCTCACATGGCCAAGAGGATAATGTTACGTCAAATGGGAGGGTCCATCGGTGCGACCATTCCAAAGGAGATCGCCGAACGCTTTCACCTTAGTAAGGGTGATGAGGTATATGTGTCCGAAACAGCTGAGGGAATACTGATTACTCCATACGACCCGACCTTTGATGAGGCCATGGCTGTTTACGAGAAGGGCGCAAAGAAATACCGAAATGCTCTTCGAGAGCTAGCGAAATAGAAGTATGAAAGAATCGAAATGGTTGACCAGGCCTCTTATTGAGGCCATCCATAGCAGGCAAGTTCGAGAGCACGGGGGCCACTATGGAGTCAGAGACTCCCGACTGCTCGAGTCTGCTCTGGCAGGTCCCATGAACTATTGGTTGCATGAGCCTGCGGCCGACATCTTCATACTGGCTACAGTGCTCGGGCACGGGCTTACCAGGAACCATTGTTTTATAGACGGGACTAAACTAATGGGCTTCATGGCCATGTACGTGTTTCTTGGCGTTAATGGGTATGACCTGGATGCTCCAGAGCCTGAGGTGGTTGATTTGATGCTACAGGTAGCAGAGGGCAATGTGTCGGAGGTCTCTCTGGCCGAGTGGCTCAGGCGACATGTAGTCCCCCCGTCAACGGACTAGATCAGCCTCTGGATAATCATGCGTGAACAGGGCCCGGCCGCAGCCCATTCCTCATTAAGCGAAGGTGGTGCCCTATGCATCTATTTGTTGTACGTCACGGAGAGACCGATCACAATGTCCAGAACAGATATGCCGGCAGTACAGATGTCCCCCTAAATGCGACCGGCTTACTTCAGGCAGAACAGCTGGCAGAAATGCTAAAGGGCTCTTCCTTTGACCTGATTATCACATCGCCACTGCTCAGGGCTAGAAAGACGGCAGAGATTATAAACAGCTGGCTTAGCCTGCCGTTAGTTGTAGTCAATGAGTTCACCGAAAGGAACGTTGGATTCTATGAGGGCCTGACACAGGAAGAAGTGAAGTCACAGTACCCGGAGCTCTATGCAAGGCGATGCACCAGGCAGCCTGACGACGCACCTACCGGCGGTGAAACATATCGGGAGTCTGACGTAAGAGTTTCAACTGCACTGGAAGAACTGCGGGCCGCATACCCAAATAAAAGGGTCCTTCTCGTGTGCCATAGCCGTGTAGCGAGGATAATCCACAAGTTCTATAATGGACTATCGTACGATGAGATGCATGAGTTTTCCCTTGGCAACTGTGAGGTAGCAGAGTACACGGCATAAACGCAACTAAAATGAAAGGGGCCTTCCCCCGCAGGGAAAGGCCAAGGTGGGTGGAATATGAGTCTACCGATCTTCATTGTTGACGCCTTCACCAGCCAGCCTTTCTCTGGCAACCCTGCGGCGGTTGTCATGCTTAAACATGAGATTCCAAGCGAACTAATGACGAAGATAGCAGCGGAGATGAATCTTTCAGAAACAGCCTTTGTGCTGGCTAACCCGCCGAACAGATTTGTACTGCGCTGGTTCACCCCTCGCGTCGAAGTCAGCCTTTGTGGCCACGCCACCATTGCCACTGCTCATGTCCTGTTTTCGGAGTATGGCTATCAACGTGAAACTATAGAGTTCGAAACCCTAAGCGGGATTCTGCGTGCCACCAGGCGTGGGGAAGAGATATCGCTGGACTTCCCCCTAGATAATCCGGTTGATCCGCAGGCAGTACCGGCAGAACTGCTAGCCGCGCTGGGGCTAGAGCATTACGTTGCCGCTTTCTGGGGACAGAAAACCAATAAGCTCGTCTTTCACGTGAAAGACGAGCTTATAGTCCGCGCTCTCAAGCCTGACTTTCAGCGCATGAGCCAGTTGGCGCTGCCTGAAGTCAAGGGCGTAGGAGTCACCGCGCCGGGAAAAGACAAGTACGACTTCGTCAGCCGTTATTTTAACCCCTGGGCCGGGATTAATGAAGACCCCGTCACGGGTTCAGTGCACACGCTGCTCGCATCTTACTGGAGTAGACTGCTAGGAAAGAATGAGCTGTTTGCTTTCCAGGCCTCGGCCCGGGGTGGAGAACTACGCCTATTCACACGAGCAGACGGGAGAGTCGACATCTGTGGCGGGGCTGTACTTGTGGTGCGCGGCGAAATAACCCTGTAAGAATGCGCTATTCCCTGCCTTTGGGCAAGGGAGAAAGAGTCCACGGATTTCATCCAGGCGTAGCCTTGGCCGGAAGCAATTGGCATGCGAAAGTGGGGCGGGAGTTATGGTTGATGTTGTATTACAGGCAAAGTATGAACTAACGAAGATGTCCCATGCAACCAAGCTGACTACCGGAGCAGTTCGGTCAGTCTCTGCAGCTATGTATCGCGGGCTAGAGGACAAGGGCATCATTAATGTACTGGCACGCTGTGAGCAACTACTTAAAGAAAGGGAATGGGCTTTAGGGGTTATTGCCTACGATTGGGCGTTTCGAGTCAGGAGGCAATACAATGACAAGACATTCGCTATATTTGAGGGATGGCTCAAGGAATATGTCACTGATTGGGGTGACTGTGATGACTTCTGCACTCATGCCTTTGGGGCGCTGTTAAGTCAGAACAATGACCTGTTCACCCACGTGTACAGCTGGATAGAGCACCCCAACTTCGCTGTGCGGCGTGCTGCCGCTGTTGTTCTCATTTACCCGATTAAACAGGGGAAGTACAAGGGGATAGACCCGTTTGCAATCTCTGACGCGCTAAAGAATGACGAGCATTACCTTGTGCTAAAAGGTTATGGGTGGATGCTAAAGGTTCTATCACAGACTGAACCGGATGCTGTTTATGAGTACTTAGCTAAGAACAAGAGTACTATGCCGAGGGTGGCGTTCCGATACGCCATGGAGAAAATGGACAAAGTACGAAGGTCGGAGTTGCTCCGCTAATACCCCTGCAGAACGGTACGATTCCTGGAGTTCAGTCAGTTACTGGAAACGAGGGGGGACCGACATAAGCTCTGCCCCCAGGCCAAATGTCGCCTGGGGGCAGAGCTTATGTATTGTGATAGCGCTAACGGGGATCTGCAATTGACCCCATAAACAGTATGGTTCCGGTTTCGTTATCGACAATGGCATAGAAGAAGGGGCGATCGACCGTCATGGAAAAAGCGTCGATGTTAATGGATGTGACCCTGATCCCGACTGAGGTTGCAGCCGCTGCCTCGGTGCCCTCTTCATCCACCTGAACAAAGGCCTTGTGTTTGACGTTTGAGATATAGAGGCTGGGAGGGGTGGGGCGCATTCCGGAGAAGTCTGCCCTTTGCCCATCAAAGGCAATGCCCATTCCCATCTTCGTAAGTGTATCCAGAAGCTCGGTCTCGTATTCAACAGTGAAGCGGGGCAGTCCGAGGGTTCCTTCCGCAGGCCTGAGGGCAGACAACCACTCATCCCAGCCGGCTGTGGTTAATCCTGAGACAAACCCATCAAGACTGTGGCTTTCGTCAGGCAAGAAGACATACATGCTGGTTCTACCTTCCTTGCCGTAGGGAAGCCCCACCGCCTGGAATCCCTCTCGCTTCAGGTAGGGGAAACTGCCCCCAGCAAACATGACCTGGTGTTCGATAACACCGCCATCCGCCAGATAGAAGGGGACAGGGTGAGTGCGGTCGGGGTCAAAGGGTTTCTGCCAGTCGGCATTGAAGTAAATGGCGTTAATCAGGAACATTACAGTCATCGGGTTAACAGGCGGGCTAATGAGGTCGGTGATCTTGCCGTTTGTATGCTCCTCAACCCAGCTGTTGATAATGTCAGCGGCATCCGGCAGGTTAAAGTCAAGGGAAGTCACTTCTGCATCGTAGTACTGCCTGGTGCGATCGAGAAAGTCGTCGAAGAAGTCCACGCCCTTGCGGCTCCAAAGCGAGTTGGCGATGGACAGTTCCACGCCAGGGTCATTCTGGGTAAGCAGCTTAAGCAGGGAGAAGTATGCATCGTTGACCTCTTCCAGCGTCATATCCTGCATTCCCAAAACGGCGGCCATTTTCTCTGCAGTCTCGCCTTTTGCTCCGTTAAGAGTCATGGCCAGGGCCAGCGAAATGCTGGCAGGGGAGACAAAGATATTCTCGCCAGGTTCCTCCGCTGCGATGGTCTTAAACAGCTCCAGCGAGAAATCGGTGTTAGCCCGGCCGAGATAGGGAACAGGGTCATCGGTCGGATCAGCGTATATGGGCCCTCCCGCAATCTGGCAGGCGGTAAGACTGGAGAGAACAACGGCTGACAGTGCAATACACAGCATGATTCTTTGTATTTCTGGAGATACTCGCATGGTTTCCCTCCTAAGTTATGTCTTACTCTTTTAGACGCAGGAGAATCAGTGTGGTTCCATCAGGCCTTGCCGTATATGCTCTTGGAAGCTGCTTGCTAATTCCGTCCATTTGTGGCAGGAATTCTGCGCGATGAGCGAGAAACACAGCTATGTGACACGCATAAAGGTTGAAGGGATGTATGATCATGGTAACGGCACAACGGCTACTGATAGCTATGATGACGCAGGCCCTGCTTTGGGTGGCTCCGTCCATGATCATCCTGAATAGCGTGGGTAAGCGGGTTCCCCTGGACCTGAAGGGCTTTGGCGCTGACCTGAAAAGGTACGCAGGGCTGCTTGTGCTGTTTCTTCTGCATCGATCTATCTCCCACAGCATGGCGCAAGTGCTCTTTCTGCAACAGGCACCCACGTATTACAGAGCCCTACTCGGCCTATGGCTGGTAGGCGTACCGGCGCTAGCCCTGACCCGCTACGTGGCGGCGCGCAAGATTGATCTGCGAAATCGGAGACTCTTGGCAGCCTTGGTCGCGGGCTTCTATGTAGTGGACGCAGTAGGACTGTTTGCTGTGGTCGCTCGCCATAATATGGGATGGGGGGCGGCTGCTCAGTCGGGTAGCCAGGGGCTGGCCATGGGGCAATTGCTCAGTCCGATTCTGCTTGGCCTGGCCTATTACGCCTGGGTATCTCTTGTGGAAGAGCTGTTCTTCAGAGTGGCCCTCTTTGAGTTGCTGGCGAAGTGGAGAGTAACGGCTGAGGCTACGGTGGTAACAGTGACGGGAGTGCTGTTTGGCATCGTGCACCTTACCCAGTACTTTCAGGCTACGAGTGATGTGGCGCGGCTTGCTGCCACGATCAATGTCGTCAGTACAACCGTCCTGGGTCTGATTTTCGGATTAGTGTACAGCAGGCGCAGGAACCTGCTTCATGTCAGCTTTCTTCACTGGTGGGTATGGGTGTCAAACATTGGAGCGCAGGTATTGTTCTACTGGCTGTGGTATTAACTCTGACACACGATTTCATCTGCACGCTGACAAAAGTATGTGTCAGTTGCCACAGATCTTAGCAAGATCCATGACGAGTCCGGAGAAATCAGGTGGTTCCACCCTGTCATCGTCCATCCCCGAAGCCACTAAGGCGTATACGCCGTCTTTGAGGGCGAAGCACTCCATGGTCTTATCCTCGGGGCTGACTAGCCAATAGTGTTTTACACCTGCCCGTTGATAAATGCCCATTTTGAGCAGACGGTCCTTACGACCGGTGGATGGGGACATAATCTCCACTACAAGTGTAGGCGGTCCGTCTATACGTGTATGGTGGACAATATCTTTCTGTGCTCCGGAGACGTACAGCAGATCTGGCTGGACTACAGTTCTATCTCCAAAGGTTACGTCCAGCGGAGAGTTGAACACTTCTCCTTCGGGGTCTTTTTCCCAGAAGTAGTCTTCCAGTATGCGCTGCAGGCGACGGGAGGCACGCTGATGAGGTACGTTTGGGGCTGGCTCTTTAATAAGCACGCCGTCCAGAATCTCAAAGCTGTAGCCTGGTTCTTCGGGCATTTCCAGGTAGTCCTGGTAGGTGTATTCTGTAGAGCCTTTGGATTTGTAGCTGCTTTTCGTTTCCTGGACAGAACCTGTGAGCCGCCGCATTACGTCCGCGAGGTTGTAGCGGTATTGCCTGTTGCCAAGTTCCACATAGGGGATTCTGTTCTCCCGCGTGTAGCGCCAAATAGTCTCCACTGAAAAGTTCAGGGCCTCGGCCAGTGCCTGCGCTGTAATAAGCTCCTTGTTACCGTCCATAAACACACCTCCAGCATAATAGTAACTTCAGAGGAAAACACAATCAACTAAAAAAAACAAATAACAAGTAAAAGCCACCGGAGGAGCAAAAGGGATGGTTCCTTTTGTTCCTCCGGTGGCGTGTCATCAGGATCGTTCACTGCGTGAATGTCCCTGATCGGTAGGCCAATCAGACAGATCGATCCCCAGGCGTTTTAGTTTCGCTGGCAAGGGTTCCTGCCGACCGCACTGGTACATCTCCTGTTCAAGCCAAGGGCCATACTGTTCTGTCCGGACGCAAAACAGGGCCTCCAGATGAGTGATTATCCTGTCCGCTATCATTGCTCCAAGCACGTAGTTGTGGACGTATACAGGGTCGATACTGCGGAAAGTATCCAGAGCCCAAAGTGCGGGCTCAGATATGGCAAGACCGAGCTTGCCGTAATGCTCGGCATATAGCTCCTCGGCGCGTTCCGGTGAGGACCATAGGTCTAACTCGAATAAGGAACTCACTGCACACCTGACGTTCTCAATGAGGGAAATGTCAGCAACTAGCTGCGACTGCTCTTCGGTGAATACCAGCCTGGAGGCCAGTCGTTCCATGAGGACCCCCATCGTTTCATCAGAAAGGGAAGTCCACGTTTTGAATAGACCAGGGCCTGTGTTTGCCGCATGCGCCAGGGCGTGACCCAGTTCATGGTATTGCGTGGCCTGTTCCTGCAGTGAGGTAATGGGCCTGGTCAAAATGCGAACATCTCCAGGCACAGCAATTGCGCCTGTGTAACCGAAACCTGATTCCAGTACATGAAGTGATACATGACTGAGGAGCTGGCTTAACCCCAGCAGTCCAGCCAAATCAGTCGCCAGCTCCAGCGGGCTCCTGGATGTGCCGGGTGTGCTCCCGCCCAGCTGTCGCAGTCTGGGATACCCGTTTTCAGTGGTTAGTCCGTGGTGTTTTATCAGGTCCTTCGCTCTCGGCAGGTTCCGGCTAAGAAAACCTCTAAGTACGTCGCGCACATTCAGCTCCTCCGTATCGCTGCTCTTTAAGGCCAGAGCAGGATAGGACACATAACCCAGATCTTGCGCCAGGCGGTTTCGGTGTTCCATGAGGTTAAGCACATCTGGCTTCATAGCCATGGCCAGTTCCGCCCGGGTCAAATTGCTGGCATTGTAATTGCTCCAAGAGTCAAGCCTGTTGCGCAGACGGGCAACGAGGGGATGCCTTTCCACCAGTTCACGGGCAATGATCTGCTGCATGACAGCTTCTTCGCGGCTCTTCGGTGATTTGCCGAGGACGTAGCGGTGCCTGTGGCATAGTGTGTAAACATCTGACTCAACACAACCGGTGTCGTTGTCCAGCTCATGGGCGTATCTGTCCCACATGAGCTCCTGGTAGTGGAAGAAGAGCGGGATGTAGTCGTGAATGAAATCATCAGTGGTCAATTCTGCGCTCACCTCCTATCCCGACGGGCCAACAATCTGCAACTCCAGAGCCCGGGATCGATTGTCCCGGGAGCCGGACCCTATACCTTACGTAAGCGAACGATGAGCGCAGGAGGAATCTCACCCCAGGGCGATTTGCCAACTTCGTCCGCGAAAACGGGTTCTTCCAGGCCGTCCACAACGAAACCAGCGGCGAAGCATTGATTTAAGAGCTGTGACAGAGGCCGATGATAGTAGAAATGCGCAACCGGCTGTCCGGCCAGCGCCAAGCCCTCGAAGGTCGAAGGCGTAGCGTATTCAAAGACCTGAATGCTATGTTTGGTCTCAAGTCGGTCTCCAATATCCACTGTCTCTGACACTACCCTTCTGCACCGCGTTTGAAAACAAGGGTGGCTTAATGAGTAAACAAACACCCCGTCGCCGCGAAGCAAGGCGTGTACAGCTGTCAGCATCGGCTCTAGATCCGCAATATCCATGAAAGCCATGTTGGCCACTGCCTTGTCTATGGAGCCGATCTCGCCTAGAGCCATGATCTCCTCCAGCACGGTGGCGTCTGCCACGTGAAAACTGATTTTGTCCAGGTGCTCGGAGCAGCGAGCTCTAGCCCTCTCTACAAGGGTGGCGCTATAGTCAAAGGCAATGACATTAGCGCCAAGCTCGGCCATTCTTCTGGAGAAGTTGCCGTTGCCGCAGGCAATGTCCAGCACGGTGTCGCCAGCAGACAGGCAGAGCAACCTCTCGGTGGCAGGTCTGACTATCTCCCTGTGAAAGCGGTTGCTGTGCTCGCCCATGCGTTCATCCCAATAATCTGCGTTTTCTTCCCAACGCCGACGACTCTCATCGGTGGTGTTGCGCCAATTGACCATTGCCATCATCTCCATTCTACGTACTCTTCTCTAGCCGGAGCCGGACTTCCTTTGAGAGAGCGCGAGAACGTGGGCACACTATGCGGTGCCCACGATATATGGGAAACGAAGTGCCTACTGCCATTGTCAGTTAATATAACAGAAGGGAAGGCAGAAGGAATCGCTTTTGACACGTGTAATAACTAAAGATAGCAGACAGAGAGCAGGTGATTCAGTGCAAATAGCAGACAATGTGATTAAAGCAAAGCTTGAGCAAGTGTACTGGGTGTCGGGCACGGCGTGTTCCGGAAAGACCACCGTGGCGCGGGCCTTGGCCGAGAAGTTTGAACTGGGGCTATACAATGCCGACGAAATGTACGCTCAGCACATGACTATGGCCAGTCCGGAATATCAGCCCTCCATGTGCCGACAATTCCCGGATTTACGAAGCTGGTTCTGCCAGCCTCTGGATGAATATAGCAAAGGGCTGGACACTAACCTGCGGGAAGCGCTCGATATGGTTATAATCGATGCTATCTGCCTGTCCAGAGAGCGTCCGCTGGTTGTTGAGGGAAGCTTTAGTCCGAAGTGGCTGCAACATATTGCTCCGTCCCAACGTTTTGCCTTTATGTACGCCCGGCCGGAGCTAGTGCGGCGTGATTTCTTTGCCCGGGAGGACAAACAGGATGTTCTGGCCGCCATTAATGCCTTGCCGGACGGAGAGCGAGTGCGCGAACACGTCCTAAATGTGGTGGAACATAGCGCGCGACAATGGATCGAGACGGCTCTGCAGTGTGGCGTTCAGATGTTTGAACGTACAGACCATGTTGCGGTGGCCGAGAGAGTAACGTTGCTGGCTCGGCATTTTGGCTTAAAGGGATAACGCCACAGGCGATGGGGAGGTGCGGCACAATGATCCGCGAATGCAGGGAATCCGATTGGCCGGCAGTCTGCGAAATGGTGGCGCAGGATCGCCCCAGCCTCTCCGCCGGACTAATATTGTCCAGGCTAAGTGCAAACAGCGTTGTCTTCGAAGTCGGCGGGCTGATCCAGGGGGTGGCTGCACGAACAGCCAAGCGCGTTTCGCCCACCGGGACTAAGGTCAGTGCCTGGGTCTATACGGCCCCACCCTTCAGGCACAGGGGCATTGGCGGAGCATTGTGGCGAAGACTGTGGCCGGACATTGTCGCCGATCCGCCAGAATTTATTGCTACCAGTTACAGGAGCGATACGGGGGATGCAGCCGGGTTTTTTGCGCGCAGGGGCTTTAAGCATCTGGTCAGTGCAGACTGTCTGGGTTATCCAGGGAATGCCATAGACTATGTGCCTGTTCTAAAGGCTGAGCTATACACCGAACAGCATTTCTGGGACTTTATTAATCTCGCTAACGAGGCCTTCTTGCAGCTCCGACAAGAAAATGGCATACTCCCACACCTATGCTACCCGCCTGGCTTCGATGAAAAGGCAGCCCGCCATAGGTTGATGCTGTTTCGCGAGGGTGTGTTTATGTTTCGGAATCAGGCCGGGGCGACCGTCGGCTATTTGTGGATTGAAGGCCCGGCGATCGACGCCATTGCGGTTGCGCCAGGATTCACCGGCCAGGGATATGGCAGTGAGATCATGAAGTACGCGATCAATCTCATACTGAAGCATGGCCACAGCACTGTAACGCTCGAGGTAGCGCAGTCAAACCAGCGCGCAAATAAGCTTTATGACTCCCTGGGCTTCACATTGCTGGAAGCCGTTGATGAGGCACGCATGTGCGATGTTGCCAGTGTAGTGCTTCCGACAAAATAGCTTTCGATTGAAGTCGCAGAGTTTACGACAGAGCCCGGGAGACGAGAACCACGTCTGCCGGGCTTTAGCATGAAGCTCTACTTGTTCTCCGCACCTGTTACAACAATATCAAAAATTATATATTATGATATTGACTATAGTGTACGACATACAGTATAGTAGTTCAGGGAGGTGATCTCTTGAGCAAGACAGACGAAGTTGTGGACGGCATATTACAGGAATTGCGCCGCGGAGTAACGATACTGGGCGTGCTCAGTCAGCTTCACAAGCCAGAATACGGCTACTCGCTGGTTACTGTTTTGGCTGAGGGCGGCTTGAGCGTTGACGCCAGTTCGCTATATCCTTTGCTGCGCAGGCTGGAGGCGCAGGGGTTGTTGCAAAGCGAGTGGGACACAAACGAGGCGCGGCCGCGCAAATACTACAGCCTTAGCCCGTTGGGACGCGAAGCTTACGCACGGCTATGCGGCGAATGGGAGGCTATAGTCTCTGCCATGGAAAGATTTTCACCGGTGAAGGGAGAGCATGAAAGTGGATCTTATTAATAGATATGTTTACGATGTCACCAGGCGTCTGCCTGAGCGGCAGCGGGGTGAGATAGAGAAGGAAGTGCGGGGGCTGGTCGCCGACATGCTGGTGGAGCGCTATGGAGATAGGGATGCCTCGAAGGCAGAGTTGGAAGCGGTCCTCATAGAACTGGGCAGTCCGGCAAGTCTGGCCGACAACTACCGGGGAAGCAGGCGCTATCTCATCGGTCCTGATTACTTCGACAGGTATGTGTCGGTGCTGAAGATTGTTGCCGGAGCGGTGTTTCTGGGAATCAGCGTAGCGCTGGCCGTCTCCTATGCAGTTAACCCGCCAGAAAGCCTGATAACGGCCTTCACTCGCTATTTTAGCTCCATAGTTGGGGCTTTGCTACAGGTGTTTGCCTGGGTTACAGGAGGCTTCGCCATTGCAGAATATAACCGTGAAGACGCCGGCAAGGCCGCCACGCAGGAAACCTGGTCAGTGGCCAAGCTTCCGGAGTTGCCGGGCAGGGCAGCGGTCATCAAGCCCATCGATCCTTTGATTAACATCGGCTTTAACGTTGTGTTTATTGCGATACTCAACTTTGCTCCCGAGCTGTTCGGGTCCATGAGCATTAGCGACGGACAGCTGAGCAACCTGGTGCCGCTGTTCCGCCTGGACATCCTGCGCAGTACTTTGCCAATAATCAATGTGCTCTTCGCCCTGTCTATTCTTAAAGAAGTCGGCAAGCTCTACATTGGCAAATGGACAATGGGCCTGGCGCTGGGCAATATCGTTCTCAACGCCAGCGTGCTGGTACTCGTTGCACTGGTCTTCCACCCTGGCGCAGCCATCTGGAATCCGGACATGATGCCGGTGCTACAGGACATCATCCCTCGCTTCTTTGTCTTTGCCTACGGACTAGGCCTGGTGGTAGACTCCATCGTCTCGTTCTTTAAGGCCGCAAAGAGCACAAAGAGCGTATAAGTAAGTCCGTTCTCATAGAAAGCCGTCCCGGGCGCTGCTGCGTCCTGGACGGCCAATTTTCTGGTGTTTTCGTGTCGCCGGAGCGGATCTTAGTGGTCAGCGGCCACTGCGGGGGCTACAGCAGGGGTCTTCTCTTCGGGGCTCAGCCAGGTCCTCAGGTTAGGTATCAGAGAAAACTTCACCCCGGTGGCAACGCCCAGCATGCCTGCGCCAATGTACACGACCCCCGCTGCAATTTGATCGCCCAGCACCCCGGTCATGCCCTGTGACAGAGGCTGCAGAGCTCCGCTCATGGAGTCAAGCAGGCCGAATACCTTGCCCATGTGCTCCCTGGCAATCATGCGTTGTAGCAGCGACCCGAAGTAGATGTTGACTATGCCGTTAACTATGCCAGAGATAAAGAACACCGTCAGGAAAATGGCAGGTGTGCTACGGGCAAGCAGGGTGAAAGCAATATAGAGCATACCCTGGATAGTAATGCCGTACATGACGATCCACACGTTGCGCTGTACCACCTTGGTAAAGGCGATCAGCAGGCTGGCCACCAGTGTGCCGGCCGCCATACAGGCCAGGAGATATCCATACATTTCTGCGGACGCCTGCATATGCTCGTTGACGAACTTTGGCAACAGAATGAACAGCGGGGCGCCGATAAAGTTTATGACTGCCGCCGTCTTCATAATGTCCAGGAGGACCCGATGCTCTTTGACATAGGCAAAGCCTTCCTTAATGTTAGCCAGGAACTTCTGTCCTTGCCTGCTGGCCGCAGAGGCCACTGTCGGAATGAAGATAAAAGCTTCGGATATCGCGGAAAGGAGGAAGGAGAGACCGTTGACAAGCAACAGAAGGGGCACTCCGATGAAGGCAACCAGCACGCCGCCGGCGCTATAACTCACAATCTGGACGATGGTGCCGGTCATCTGCATAAAGGAGTTGGCTCTTGGCAGGTTGTCAGGCGCGACGATTAACGGTATGGAAGAACTGATAGCTGGGCCGAAGAAGACCGAAAAGACCGTGTTTACGGCTGACAGCGCAATTACATGGAAAAGGCTCAGCTGGCCGACCCAGGCCAGATAGCCCATTGCCAGGTAGACGAGGCCGCGACAAATGTCCATTAATACAATAATGCTCTTCTTGCTGATCCTGTCGGCCAGCGCCCCTGAAAATGGCGATAATCCAACCCGAACCAGCGAAGACACGGCCGCCATCAGCCCCAATGCTGTTGCGGAACCTGTCTGGTTGACCCACCACATGAGCCCGATGAAGCCGGCTCCATCGCCCAGTTGCGACACTGACTTGCCAAGCCACAGCAAAGTGAAGTCTTTAGTAAATAACCTATTCTTCATAGCTATCCCCCTTAGCATTGCAAAGACATGGTCTATTAATAATTAATCAGCATCTATATTATTGACTAAATAGCTTTGCAATGTCAATATAAAAATGAATAAAATAAAGAGCCCGCTTAGGGCTCTTTATTTACGACCAGTGAACTTGTCGGCGGAGACTACTTTTTGGTGCAGGTGAAGATGCGAATAGCGTCTCTCAGGAAGACCGCCGTGCCGGGTTGCGCCTTGTCGTAGTGTGCTGTGAAGCGGGGATCATCTACATACATTTCAGCAAGGCTTCGATGCGCATCGGGATTGTATTCATGCCAAAAAAAGCACAGCCACTCCTTGTGCAGACGGGCTGCCTCCTGGCCAAGCCCACTCGCGGGGTCCCCTGTGGCGAAGGCCTGGCGCAGGGTACTGTAGAGCTCAGCTGTAAGAGCATTAAGCCGCTCCTGGTCTGCAATGCTCATGCCCCGAATCTTGGCGTTTGACCCGTTGATCGCATGGTCACCCCAGCGATGGCGAGCTTCGCCGCCGTACTGCGCTTCGTTATCCTGTATTAGCTTGTTCTTAAAGCCTTCGAATTTCTCTTTATCGCTCATGACTATCTTTCCTTCTTTCTCTGCTATTGTGTTCATAACCGTTTCGATCAGGAGGTCGAGCTCTCTGCGTCGCTGGTGCAGGCAGGACAGGTGCTGGTGCAAAGCCCGCGCCGCATCAAATCCGGATGACTTCAGAATCTTGTCTATATCGTCCAGGCTAAGATCAAGCTCTCGGTAAAGCATGATCTGCTGCAGGCGATCCACTTCTCTGGGTCCGTAGATGCGGTATCCCGACGAGCTGATCCTGGCGGGACGCAGCAGGCCCAGTTTGTCGTAATAGCGCAGGGTTCTTGTGCTGACGCCGGCCAGTTGAGCCAGCTTGTTAATAGTGTACTCCACGGCTACACCTCCTCTGCTGTCACTATACACCTTGACGTAACGTTAATGTAAAGTCCTAAACAATCAAAAAGAAGGACGGTCTTTTTTGCTCTTCATTCAGCGGAGCAAAGAAACCGTCCTTCTGTTTGTCTGCGACTTAGCATGCAGGCGGTTCGTCGGGCTGGTGGCGCAACAGCGCATTAAGCCTGGCTGCGGTGTCGCCGTACTCTTTTTCAAGCGCAGCGTGTGCGTCGGTGCCGACTGTGGATGCCGATAGCCGTGATGCCAGATCAGCCAGCCTTGTGGATAATACAAGTGCCTGCTCGCGCCGGACCTCGTCCCCTTGCTGTACGCCCTGCTTTGCGGCGAAATAACTGTAGTTGCCAAGGTAGCGCACTAGCTTCCCGTCAGTAAGGTGATAAACCTGATTCACGATGCTGTCCATAAAGTAGCGGTCGTGGGATACCAGCACAATGGCTCCCATAAACTCGCTGAGAGCCTCTTCCATTGTCTCCCGAGAGCGTATGTCCAGATGGTTGGTCGGCTCATCCAACACCAGCACACGGTATTTGCCCGTCAAGAGCCTGGCCATACTTACCTTGGCCCTTTCACCCAACGAGCAGATGGCTAGTCGCTTAAGCGCCTCGTTACCGCGAAACCCCAGCCTGCCTAGCAGAAGCCAGGCAGCGGCCCTGTCCAGTCCCGTGGTTACCATAAGCTCCTCAAGCGGAGTACGGCTCAAGTCTAGATCAGCTCTCTCTTGCGAAAAGTATCCGACGTCGCGCAAGTCGCAGTGGGCAAGCCGGCCTGCTGAAGGAGTCAGTTGCCCCATCAGCAGTTTAAGCAAAGTGGTCTTGCCACTACCGTTGTCGCCTATTACTGCAACCCTTTCGCCGCCACGCAGGCTAAAGTCAACCCCGCGCAATACCGAGACCTCGCCGTAGCCGAAATAGAGCCTTTCTGCTGACATGAGCGTATCACCGAGGTTTTCCGGCGAAGCAAATCGCATATAGACTCCGGCCCTGTGCTGAGGTTTAGCCACGCCGTCATCCTGATGCTGCTCTAAGCGGCTGATAATCCCCTTGGCACGCTTAGCTACCTTCTTGGCCCGGCCACGCAGGTAGTCGTCCTGCCCGGCCTCCTTGTGTGCGGCTGCATACCACTGCATCTGCCTCGCGGCCAGTTCCTTCAGCCTCTTCTCCTCGGCTCGGTGTCTCGCATAAGCCTCACGCTGTTCGTTTTCGGACGTCTCCTTCTGGTTCCGGTACGAGCTGAAATTGCCAGTGTACTGAGTGAGGCGGCTAAATTCCAGGTCCCATATATGAGTGGCGACCCGGTCCAAGAAGTAACGGTCGTGAGAGACGATGACTACTGTTCGCCGCGAGGCAAGTAGCCAACCTTCCAGCCAGTCCAGACCGGAGAAGTCCAGGTAATTGGTGGGCTCGTCTAATAGCAGCACATCGGGATTACCGAGCATGGCCCGCGCCAGGGCAACCCGCGTCTTCTGGCCTCCGCTGAGAGCGTCCAGTGGTGACATCCACAGCAGTTGCGGTAAGCTGACGCTCTCCAGAGCACGCTGCACACGGGCAGATAATTCGTAACCACCCAGAGACTCAAACAGGTTTAGTTTCTCGCCGTAGAGCGCCAGCGCCTCGTCTAAACACGTGCCGCTCTCCGCTGCCATGTTCTGTTCCAGGTTGTCAAGCTGTCGGCGCAACCCCCATAAGCTCCCTGCGCCACTACCGACGTAATCCTCTACAAGTTGTGGCCCGGCGTCGAGCTGCTGGGGCAGGTATGACAGAATCGGTCCCGGCCCGGGTGACTCCACTGATCCCTCACTGGGTTCTACAAGGCCACAGAGAATACGCATGAGTGTGGTCTTGCCCGAGCCGTTGTCGCCGACCAGACCAATAATCTGTCCCTCCTGAATCGCGCCGGAGATTCCTGCGAAAAGGGTGCGGCTGCCAAAGCTTTTGCCAAGTCCGCTAAATCGCATCAGTGTGGCCATGCCGGTCACCCCTTTCGTGTGTTCGGTAGCAGCAGCCCTATTACAGGGGGACTTCCATAAGTTCCTCGGCGACGTTGAAGCCGCGGGCAACCACTTCGCGGTAAGCGTCAGACAGCCTGTCCAACAGGGGATTGCTGTGGTTCAGATGGATAAAGAAAATCTTGGTAGCTCCCCGGTCCGCAACGTGCTGCAGCAGGTCCATGGTTTGGCGAACCG
>DDWC01000123.1 GCA_002345475.1 Firmicutes bacterium UBA2296 | reverse complement strand
CGACAAGATTCTGCATCAGACCTACCCGACCAACTTCACCCAGGAACAGGAGACCATCATCACCAACATGATGACCATGGCCAGCGATCCTGACGTGAAGGCACTGGTTCTGGTACAGGCCGTAGCCGGTTCTGTAGCTGCTATCGACAAGGTGCGTGAGATTCGCCCTGACCTTCTCATCATCATGGGAACCCCCGGAGAAGATCCCGACCTGGTAGCAACCAAGGGTGACATCATTCTGCAGACCAATACCCCTGCCATGGGGCCGCTGATGATTCAGCAGGCACACAAGATGGGCGCGAAAGTATATATCCACTATTCCTTCCCCCGTCATATGTCCATGGCGATGATTTCAGCCCGTCACGCTCTTATGAAGGCCGAAGCCGAAAAGCTCGGTATTCAATTCGTTGACGTTGACGCTCCCGACCCCATGGGCGAAGGCGGAGTTCCTGGAACTCAGCTGTTCATCATGGAAGACGTTCCCCGTCAAATCGCAAAGTATGGCAAAGACACTGCTTTCTTTGGCACCAACTGCGCCATGCAGGAGCAGATGATCTCCCAGATCGTTGCCGGCGGGGCCATTTACCCCGTACAGTGCTGCCCGTCTCCGTACCACGCCATGCCCGCGGCACTGCAAATCACCATCCCCGACGAGAAGAAGGGCGACCTCGATTACATCCTCGGCGAAATCAAGACCAAGTTGACCGCAGCAGGCATGGAAGAGCGCGTGTCCACCTGGCCCGCACCGGTTAACATGCTTTACATCGAAGCCGGAACAGCCTACGCCATCGACTGGATCGAGGGCAAGACCAACGGCAAGGTTGACTCTGTCAAGCTGAAAGAGGCCTTCAAGGGCCTGGTAACCTTTGAGAACTACAAGAACGCAGCTGGACAAGTCCAGGAGCACTACTTCATGGTGCTGGCTGAGTTCGTAGATTTCAGCAAATAGACCCGACGGCATAACCAGCCATAGATGCAAGGTTGCCATATGGCAACCTTGCATTTTGGTGGCTAGAGGAGGAACGTGTATATGGGCGAATTTGTCCTGGAGATGCAGAATGTCAGCAAGAGTTACTACGGCACCCAGGTGCTAAAGAACGTCAGCATAGCTGTCAAGCCAGGTGAAATCCATGCCATTCTTGGCGAGAATGGTGCGGGCAAGTCCACCCTCATGAACATTCTATTTGGAATGTCCGTGATTCATTCCACGGGAGGATTCGAAGGAGAGGTCCGGTTGGGCGGCGAAGCGGTGGCCATAAAGTCCCCCATGCAAGCCATGGAGCTTGGCATAGGAATGGTGCATCAGGAATTCATGCTGATACCCGGCTTTTCCATTGTCGAGAACATAAAGCTTAACCGCGAAATTCTCAAAGACAATATTGTCAGCCGCGTTTTTGGGGAGAAGATGAAAGGCCTTGATCATAACAGCATGGCGAAGGACGCTAAAGCTGCTTTGAATACAGTAGGTTTGACCATCGACGAATGGGCCCGCGTGGCCGGGCTGCCGGTTGGCCACATGCAGTTTGTGGAAATCGCCCGGGAAATAGACAAGGAGAATATCCGTCTTTTGGTCTTTGATGAGCCCACTGCCGTCCTGACGGAAAACGAGGCCGCAAACCTTTTGGCGACCATGCGCAAGCTGGCGGACTCTGGGATTGCCATATTGTTTATAACCCATCGCCTTGACGAGGTCATGGAGGTTGCCGATAACGTAACCATATTGCGGGACGGTGCTCTGGTATCCACCCTGCGCAAACAGGATACATCCGTCGTAAGAATGGCGGAGCTGATGGTGGGACGCGAAATAGAAACCATGGCCCGGGAGAAGGGCAGTGAAATGGGGCAGGATTCAACTATCCTGTCTATCCGCGATCTTCATGTGCGCATGCCTGGCGAGGAAATACGGGGAGTCAGTCTGGAAGTAAAGAGGGGCGAAATCTTTGGCATCGGCGGACTCAGCGGGCAGGGCAAGATTGGCATTGCTAACGGCATTATGGGCCTGTACCCGGCCACCGGCGAGGTATTGTTAAACGGGGAAAAACTTGAGCTCAACAATACCAAAGGCTCATTGGCCCGGGGTCTGGCTTTTGTGTCGGAAGACAGGCGAGGGGTTGGACTCATGCTGGACAGCTCCATCGAGGAAAACATCGCCTTCACAGCTATGCAGGTGAAGAATAAGTTCGTCAGGAAGTATGGGCCCTTTAGCCAGGTCGCCCAGGGGGAAATGCGTCAGCACGCGCTGGCCATGATCAAGGAATTGGATATTCGCTGCCGTGGGCCATTACAGGCGACGCGCCGGCTCAGCGGTGGCAACCAGCAAAAGGTATGTATCGCCAGGGCACTGACCCTGGACCCAATCGTGCTATTTGTATCGGAGCCTACTCGTGGTATTGATGTAGGAGCCAAGCGTCTGGTTCTTGAGACATTGGTAAAGCTGAACAAGGAGTTCGGCATGACCATTGTGATGACGTCCAGTGAGCTGGCCGAGATTCGCTCCGTCTGCGATCGCATCGCCATTATCAGCAAGGGCCAGGTCGAGGGTATCCTTGCCCCTGACGCCAGCGATGCTGACTATGGGCTTATGATGTCCGGCGACTTTGCCAAAGCGCGCCGTGAAGGGGTGGTGTAGAAATGCTGGAGAAGCTCAAAGGCCTGGTTGATTCCTTCGGGTTGCCCAGAACCATAATCACTTCCTTTTTCGTTTTTGTCTGCCTACTGGCTGTTTTCCTGGGGATTCCGTTCCTGCCGCTGATCTCGGACATGGTTGTTCGCCTCGGGATGAACGGCATTATGGTTCTGGCCATGGTCCCAGCCATTCTGGCAGGTATCGGCCTTAACTTCGGCCTACCCCTTGGGGTTTTGTGCGGACTAATTGGTATGCTTACAGCTATTGAGATGAACCTAACTGGGTTTCCCTCTTTTTGGATGTCTCTGGTGATTGCCATCCCTCTGGCCGTTGTCTGCGGAATTGGCTATGGCTGGCTGCTCAACAAGGTTAAGGGATCCGAGATGATGGTAGCAACCTACGTCGGTTTTTCAGCAGTATCCCTCATGAACATCGGCTGGATTCTGCTGCCCTACACTAACCTTGAGCTTAAATGGCCAATTGGTCAGGGTCTGCGAACGACAGTCAACATCGAAGGCCGCATGAAGTGGGTTCTGAACAGCTGGGGCCGCATCCAGATTGGATCATTTCATATTTCACTTGGATTACTCCTTTTTCTGGCCTTCTGGTGCTTACTTGTGTGGCTGTTCCTGCGTAGCAAGACAGGTCTGGCCATGAAGGCAGTAGGTGCCAGCCGCCAGTTTGCGGTGGCCTCAGGCCTAAACGTAGACAAGTACAGAATAATCGGCGCAACCTTATCCACAGTGCTTGGCGCTGTAGGAATTGCAGCATACGCTCAGAGTTTTGGCTTTTTGCAGTTGTACGACGCGCCCATGTTTTATGGATTTGGCGCCGTTGCCGCGGTACTAATCGGTGGCGCAACCGTGCGCAGGGCCAACATTTCACATGTCATTATTGGCACGTTCCTTTTCCAGGGACTCCTGGTAGTCTCTTTGCCAGTCGCCAATCTCATAATGACCGGTGGTAATATGGCTGAGATAACCCGAATCACTATCAGTAACGGGGTCATCCTATATGCGTTGACCCAGGTCAGTGGGGGGCAGTAAGATGAGCAAGCAAATAACGAACGCAGCCGCCTCTCAGACCCGTCGGACTAAGGCTATCCAGTCGATAAAGAACTTCCTCAGCGACAACATAGTGACCATAATGTTTGCTATTCTGTGCTATGTCGGCTTTAAGCTCTCCGGATTATCTTTGATGTTTATCGTCAACGACCTGGTAAACCGCGTGGGACGCAACGGCGTGCTTATACTGGCCCTCATAATTCCGGTTCTGGCGGGCATGGGGCTCAACTTTGCCATCGTGCTCGGCGCAATGGCCGGTCAGGTGGCCGTCATTATCGTCATCCACTATGGCTGGTCGGGCATTATCGGGTTCCTCGCTGCCATGGCTATCTCCACTCCGGTAGCTCTTCTGTTTGGCTGGCTGACGGGCCACCTCCTGAACCGCACCAAGGGACAGGAGATGATCACCAGCATGATAACCGGTTTCTTCGCTAATGGTGTATACCAGCTGGTGTTTCTGGTTCTGGTGGGAACGGTCATACCTATGGTCAACCCCGAGATCATGCTGCCCAGCGGCATAGGTATCAAGAACACATTGGACATTGGCCGGATCAAGTACGCTGTCGATAATCTGTCCCGAGTTACCTTCCCCACAGCTGTACTTGCAGGCTCCGTCGGTATCCTGCTCTATCTCGGGTATCGCTTCTGGAAGTCCAGGATTGACGGTCGCGTTACTCTCACTGTCGTGTCCGTGCTGACACCATTAATTGCAGCCGGAGCCATGGCCTTCTGGTCTATTACCACCATGAACAGCAAGTCCATGCTCAACATGGTGCGAGTCCCTGTGGTTACCTTCCTGTTCATTGGAGCTGTGTGCCTCTTCATAACCTTTATTGCCAGCACTAAGCTTGGCCAGGACTTCAGGACCATCGGGCAGGACCTGCACATAGCCCAGGTATCAGGCATTAATGTTAATAAAACACGCATCATAGCCATTACCATGTCCATGGTTCTGGCAGCCTGGGGCCAGCTCTTCTTCCTGCAAAACGTGGGTGCGCTTAACACCTTTGCCGCCCACGAACAGGTTGGCCGCTTTGCCATTGCTGCGCTACTTATCGGTGGTGCGTCGGTCTCAAAGGCCACCATTGGCCAGGCCTTGTTGGGAGCGGTGCTGTTCCACACTTTGTTCGTGGTGTCACCGGCAGCCGGGCGACAATTGCTGGGAGACGCTCAACTTGGTGAATTCTTCCGTGCCTTTGTGGCGTACGGCGTCATTGCTCTTTCTCTGGGCATGCATGCCTGGCAGAAGGCAGCGGAAAGCAAGCGCAAGAACCGATGACCCGTTTCTAGCCTGGCAAAGTCATAAAAACAGCGCCTCTCCATCCGGAGAGGCGCTGTTTGTTGCAGGACAATGCCAGAACGTTGTCAAACATAGGAGTATAGACGACCATGAGAGGCAGTGATAGATTTGCTAGACCTAACCTTCTTTGGCGCTTGCGATACCGTGACCGGCTCTTGTTACAGGCTGGAGACCAGTTCGACAACCATTATCATCGACTGCGGCATGTTTCAGGGTTCTCGTGACAGCCGTATGCGCAATGAGCGCCCTTTCCCCTTTGAGCCAGCGGAAATAGATTATGTCATACTCACCCATGCCCATATTGACCACAGTGGGCTCCTGCCCAAGCTCGCTAAGGAAGGCTTTCGTGGCGAAATACTGGCGCATAAGGCCACCAACGATTTGGCAAAAATCATGTTGCCTGATTCGGCTCATATTCAGCAAATGGAGGCGGAGTGGTCCACCAGAAAGAATAAGCGCGCCGGTCTGGAGGCGGTGGAGCCCATTTACACTATAGAAGATACCAATAAGGCCCTGTCGCTATTCCGTTCAGTTCCATATTATGAAAAAGTTCAGCTGGCAGATGACTTATGGTTTAAGTTCCACAACGCCGGACACATTCTGGGCTCGTGCCTGGTTGAACTGGGGGCAACTTCTGGAACAGAAGAGCAAATTATCGTCTTTTCCGGAGACCTTGGCGTCAAGGGACGCCCGATAATTCAGGATCCCGACACCGTCGCTGCGGCAGACTTTGTGATAATCGAATCGACTTATGGCGACAGACTGCACGAATCCGAAGAGGAAAAGGAAAGACGTCTGACGGAGATTCTGCGGCAGGCCTGTCGCGACAAGGAGAAGGTAGTCATACCTGCCTTTGCGGTCGGACGCACTCAGGAGATTCTTTATGAGATCAACAAACTATACCATGAAGAAAAGATCCCCCTTATCCCTGTTTATATTGACAGCCCGCTGGCGGTTTCGGCCACAGAGATCTTCGAGCAAAACAGCGAGCTGTTCGACGAGGAAACTTGGGAGTTTCTGCATGCCAGTCAGTCGCCTTTCAATTACCCGAAGCTCACCCTGGTGCGGGATGTGCAGGATAGCATCAGCCTTAATACCATGGAGGGACCCGCGGTAATTATCTCGGCCAGCGGCATGGCGGAGGCAGGAAGAATCAAACATCACCTGAAACACAATCTCTGGCGAGAATCAGCCCACGTGCTCTTCATAGGGTATCAGGGAGAAGGCACCCTTGGCCGCAGACTGCGCGACGGGGCTCCCAGCGTCAGTATTTTCGGCGAGGAAATTGCCGTACGGGCGCAAATACACGCCATCGACGGTTTCTCTGCCCATGCCGACCAGAAGGGTCTCATGGATTGGCTGCAGGCGTTTTCTGGCAAGCCGCGCGGCGTTTTTGTGACTCACGGCGAAAAAACGGCCAGTCAGACTCTCGCAACTCTAATCAAAGAGAAGCTGAACCTTAGTGCCGTCATACCACAATGCGGGCAGTCATATGATCTCTCAAAGGGAGATGCCCTGGCGCATATAGCAAAGCCTCCTATTGCCGCAGATAGCCCTGTTTCGGAACTCGACGCTCTGTGGAGAGAGGCAAGAACCCTGATAGCGGAGCAGCTCCAGGAGGGTGGCAAAAAAGAGCTTAAGGAGGCCAGAAGGCTGGCCCAGCGGCTGGAAGAACTAATGCGAGAAGTGCGCAACAAACTGAGGTGAGGAGAACAACATGCTAGACAAGTTTAGAGCCTGGCTGACGGTCAATCCAAAAAGGGCTGACTGGACGGCAATATTCATTGTGGTGAACATATTCTTTCTGGTTAACAATACACTCGGACCCTTCAGCCACTCCATGCAGACATATTCTCTGATTGGTGCGGCGCATCTGGGAACCCACGCCTTGCTGTACGCCTTCGCTCAGCTCGAAATACGTCCCATCGAGATGATACTTAATGTGGCCACAGTTGTGTTGTTTGCTTCTTTGTTTGGCGGTCTGGTTTAGCAGACTAATGCAAGGGTGATGAAACGTCTGCGCGGTAAATGGAAGACCCTGGTTCTGGCGGCCGTAGTCATAGGTAAACACGGGCTCTTCATGCTCATTAAATTCTTCCCGGTTCGACAGGACAAGACACATCGCCCTGTAATTGTTCTTCAAACCTAAATGCTCTGAATCCGGCATGTTTTGTCACAAATTATCTTCAATGGTGCCATAATCGACCTATTACCTAAGGTGGACACAGAGAAACTCAGTGAGAGCCAATGAGCAGGCTCTCGAAAAGAGGAGGAATAACAATGCCCGAGATCAACATGCGTGGTGTCAAGGTGGATGATATCATCACGATTAGCAAAGCCCTGGTTGACGACTTGGTTAAGGCCACTGGCTCCCCCCGCGAGTGGTTCCGAATTGAGGTCTTCTCAACTACCTGCATCTCTGATGGCAAGATTGTACCAGCCCGTTGCATGGTTGAGGTGGAATGGGTTATGAGGACCAAGGATAAGCAGGATGCCGTCGCCGATGTGATCAGCGAACACCTGAACAAGGCTGGGTATGACCCGGTGGACGTTAAGTTCACCGTCCTGGATCGCAAGTACTATTACTCCAACGGCTTCAATGACTATCGTACCGATAAGCCGTCTACTCACCCACCAGTATAGACTTTTGTCTTCGGGTGCTAACCGTCAATAGTTGCGGCGAACCATTTTAAAGAGCGGAAAAGCACTGGCAGCCACTCGGTTATTTAAAAGCTGATATCTCCCCCTTACGTCTACAGATGAAGTAACAAATCATCTGTTGGCAAGGGTGGGGAGTTGACGCTTACTTAAGAAAGATCTCCCCCGGGTTGGACGCGTGTCCAACTGGGGGAGATCTTTTTACGCGAGCTGTTGGCAGCCTTGATCAGCACGACTTGAGTCAACCCAGGATGCACAAGCAGGCTTCGTGGACGACAAGAAACCCGCTGCCTGAGAGCCCCGAGGAACCAGCAACCAGCAACTAGTAACGTACTCCCTATACCTTCCTGCTGCCAGGTTTCACAATAGGCTGGCCGTCTTTGCAGAGCGGGCAATCATCGGGCTGGTAAGTGGTTACCTGCATGGTCAGCAGCGCCTCGGTTCTGTACCCAAGATCGACCTTGCCGCCGCTGCGGTCAACCAGCAGGCCAACTCCCACGATCTCGGCGCCTGATTCCTCGACCACCGCCAGGACTTCCTTGACTGAGCCTCCCGTTGTGACAATATCCTCAACTACCAATACCTTGTCTTCAGGTGAGATATGGAAACCGCGCCTGAGCGTCAGCTTGCCCTCTTCCCGTTCGCAGAATATGCTGCGCACGCCCAGTGCCCGGGCGGTCTCGTAAGCGATGATTACGCCGCCGATGGCTGGGCCAACAACCAGCGTCACTCCACTGTCCTTATAGCGCTCGGCGATTTCACGGCAGAGTATCTCGGTGTACTTTGGGTGCTCAAGGACCCTGAACTTTTCCACATACAGTCCGCTGTGCAGGCCAGAGGTTAGCCTGAAGTGGCCCTCCATAAAAGTGCCCGTGGCTTTGAAAATCTCGACGATTCTTTCTTCGCTTAACACATTCGTTTCCCCCTTATTTAGGTCTTGCGGCTCCCACGAGCTCGCCGATATGTTGCATACCTTCGGAATGGAGGTAGGCTTTGACGCCCTCGATAATTTCAGGCACGGCCAGAGGGTTAAAGAAATTAGCAGTCCCGATGGCGATGGCGCTGGCTCCGGCCAGGTAGAACTCCACCGCGTCCTGCCAGGTGGATATGCCTCCCATGCCGACTATGGGGATATTCACTGCGCCTGCAACCTGCCACACCATCCGCAGCGCCACGGGCTTGACAGCCGGACCTGAAAGCCCGCCAAAAGTGTTGTCCAGATAAGGCTTCTTATTCCGTATGTCTATGCCCATGCCAAGAAGTGTATTTATCAGGGATATGCCATCAGCGCCTTCAGCTTCCACGGCCCGGGCGATAGAAGCTATATCGGTAACATTGGGTGAGAGTTTGACGATAATGGGAAGCCTGGTGCGTTTGCGCACGTCCGCTGTCACCGCCGCGGCCATGTCGCAACTGGCGCCGAAGGCCATTCCTCCCTGCTTGACGTTGGGGCAGGATATGTTGACCTCCAGGGCGTGTATACCCGCCTCACCATCCAGCCTCTCAGCCAGAGCAGCGTACTCCTCCGGAGTGTTACCGGAGATGTTCACAATCACCGGAACGCCACTTTCTCTGAGAAAAGGCATTTCCTGCACGAGAAAACCTTCTACACCCGGGTTCTCCAGTCCGATCGAGTTTATCAAGCCGGCCGGGGTTTCTACTAGCCTCTGCCCGCTATTTCCAGCTCTCGGTTTCATGGTGATACCCTTGACCACAATGGCCCCGAGCATGCTGAGATTGTAAAAGTTCGCGAACTCTTTGCCATAGCCGTAGGTGCCCGACGCACTCATCAAGGGGCTGTTCATCTTGATGCCAAAGAGGTTTGTGGAGAGGAGGTTGTCGCTTGTTGCTTGTCGCTTGTCCTGGCCGCTGGCAGCTGGCGGCTGTTGGCTTATCCCTTGCTGAGTGCTGCCTGCTGATTGCTTGCTGCTCATAGTGCCACCTCCTCGGCCCAGAAAATTGGGCCCTCCTTGCACACGTGGACATAACCTTCCTCCGGACCCTTTTTGCAGGTACATCCCAGGCATACGCCGATCCCGCAGGCCATATGGCTCTCCAGGCTTAGTTGCAACGGTGTCTGATGCTCAGCGCAAACGGCCTTTACTGCCGCCAGCATGGGGTTGGGCCCGCAGGCATAGGCCATGGAACACTTCGTCGATCTCAGGTGTGCTCTCAACACATCCGTAACCAGCCCTCGCATGCCCTCGCTGCCGTCCTCCGTGGCACAAAGAACATTGACCCCCAAAGCCCGCAGTTCATCCAGTTCATTTATGTCCTCTCGGCACCTCGCGCCCATAATACAGGTCACTTTCTGGCCAAGCTGCAGAAGCAGTCTCGCCAGCGGGTAGAAAGGTGCCACTCCTATGCCCCCAGCCACAAAAATGCTGTCGCCGCAGTCTTCTTCAATGCTGAAGGTGTTACCCAATGGGCCCAGGACATCGAGCAGATCTCCAGTTTCTAGTTCAGCCATTAGTTCAGTTCCCTCGCCCACAAGTTTGTACAGAAGTGAAATGGTGCCCTTGTCCTTGTCTATTCGATTCAACGAAAAGGGCCTGCGCAAAAGAGGCGCATAGGTTGAGTTGACCTTGACATTGACGAACTGCCCTGGGCTAGCCGTGGCCGCTATTCCCGGAGATAGCAGCGTTATGCGTTTGACGTCCCTGGATACCCATTCGTTGGCCACCACATTGGCCTTATTCAGTTCCCACTTCCCAGTTACCAAGCGATTTTCCCCTCCTCCTTGAGCGCTTTGTTGATGCTATCCCGCGAGTCTATTGCTGACTGCCGGGCTGCGTCCTTATAATTGCCGCCTCTCTTGCGGAAGGCGAAAATGATATCACGGGAGGAGTTCACTATGGCGCCAAGCCCATCGGAATTAAAGCAAGGAACCACGTCTTTAGCGCTACCTCCCTGCGCGCCAAACCCAGGCACCAGGAAGAGAGTGTGGGGCATAAGCTTGCGCAAGTTCTCCGCCTCTGCCGGAAACGTAGCTCCGACCACCGCTCCTACACCGGAATACCCTTGAGAGTCAATCAACGGTTTGCCCCATTCGCTCACCAGTTCTCCCACGATCTCGTAGATGTGTTTGCCATTGCAGCGCAAATTCTGGATCTCGCTGCTCGAGGGATTCGAGGTCTTTACCAGCACGAAGAGCCCCGTGCCGTAGATCTTGGCGGCATCCACAAACGGTACGATCCCATCACTGCCCAGGTAAGGGTTAACAGTGAGTGCGTCTACCGGCAAAGGCCAGGCGGTCTGTCCTTCCCAGAGTCCGGTCTGCCCAAGATAGGCATCAGCATACCCGGCAGCCGTAGAACCAATGTCGTTGCGCTTGCCGTCGGCAATTACCAGTAAGCCCTTGGAGTTCGCGTACTTGGCGGTCTGTTCGAAGGCGTCGATTCCGTAAACACCCAGCTGCTCGTAGAAGGCCAGCTGTGGCTTGATGGCGGGGACAATGTCGGCGACGGCATCAATTATTCCCATGTTGAACTTCAGGACGCTGTCGGCCGCTGCTCTCAGGTTATCGCGATGCTGAGCCCGTGAAGACGTCACAACTTCCTCGGGCAGTAGCTCCATGCGCGGGTCAAGTCCCACCACCAGGGCGCAGCGTTTCTCGCTCATGGCCGCGTGGAGACGCTCGGAGAATGGGCGGACCTTATGCATGGACGACACCTTCTTTCATAACTGCTTTCCCACTGACCACCGTCAGCACCGGCCATCCGCTGAGTTCTCTGGCTGCGTAAGGTGTGCATGTGCTCTTGGAGTAGAACCTCTCCACGTCCACAACCTTCTTCAGTGAGGTATCAACGAGAGTCAAATCCGCCAGAGCGCCTGGGAACAATCCGCCGCAGGGAATTCCCAGGATAGCAGCGGGTGACGCAGTCATTAGCTGTATCAGGCGGGGCAGGGGAATCAGGCCGGTCTCCACCAAATCTGTCATGAGCACCGGGAGTGCTGTCTCAAGCCCTACGATGCCAAAGGGCGCCTTGCTGTATCCGTCATTCTTCTCATCGGCGTGATGTGGTGCGTGGTCTGTAGCTATGCAATCCACTGTGCCGTCAAGCAGTCCTGCGCGGAGCGCATCCATGTCTTCCTGCGTGCGCAGTGGAGGATTCATCTTGGTTTCTGTAGCCGTTGGATTCACAGCATCGTGAGTCAGGGTAAGATGATGCGGGGTGACCTCGCAGGTGACCTTAACCCCTGCGGTCTTAGCCTGGCGAATCAGTCCCAGGCTTATGGCGGTACTCACGTGTGCGATGTGCACATGGGCGCTGGTAGAAGCAGCGATGGCCAAATCCCTACCCACCATGGCATCTTCACTGGCGCCGGGGATACCCGCAATGCCAAGTTCCCGTGAGCGGGTGCCTTCATGCATGGCCCCTTTGCCGGCCAGATCCTTGTCCTCGCAGTGCAGGATCAGCGGACGGCCGTGTTTTTCGGAGAGCTGCAGCGCCCTGAGCAATATGGCCGCGTTCTTCACCGGTTCACCGTCATCCGAGAAGGCCACTGCTCCCGAGGCAACAAGCTCCTCCGCATCGGTCAGTTCCATGCCCAATTGTCCTTTGGTTATTGCTGCAATGGGGAAAGAGCGCACCGGAGAGGCTTGTGCCTTTTCTGCAAATAGAGCCAGGACCTCCGAACTGTCCATGGGTGGCGCGGTATTTGGCATGGCACACACCGCCGTGAAGCCGCCTGCCGCAGCCGCGCGGCCGCCGGTAAGTATGGTCTCCTTGTGCTCTCTTCCGGGCTCGCGCAGGTGTACATGTATGTCTACAAGGCCTGGTATCAGCAACTTCCCAAAGGCCTCTATCACCTCCGTATTCTCGTCGGCAATCAGATTCGTTGCCACCGCTTCCACAGTCTCTCCATTGACCAGAAGGTCAGCGATTCTGTCTACACCATTGGCTGGATCCAGCAAGCGAGCACCCTTAATCAGCAGCTTCATTAATCGGCTCCTCTCTCTTCACATGAGTAAGTAACAGCAAAAAAGGCTTTCCTGCCTTGGCAGGAAAGCCTTGAACGCCCATGGGTATCACGGGGCGACTTCCTTTCCGACCTCTCTGGGCAGGGTTAAAGGAACTTCTCACAGACACACTATAGCATAGGTAGCCTCAAGTCAAGCAGAAAATGAAGGGACGGCAGGAGTCTTGCAGGTTCTTAGGCGTCGGGGGGTGAAATGTACTTGGTGAGATCATTTAGATTACCAGAGGAGGTAAACCCATGCCAAGACTAAGATTCCACGCTGTAGAACACGACAAGGTAAAAGCCGCCAGCAAAGGGCTGGCAAAGGATTTGGCCGAGATCCTTAACATCGGTCCAGAGCACTTCTTCCTGGAGTGCATGAGTTCCAACTTTATTTACGATGGCGAGGACGTCACCAGCTTCCCCTTTATAGAAGTCCACTGCTTTGACCGCGGCACCGAAGCTTTCGACCGCATGGCAAAAGTCATTACTCAGCACATGTTAGCAGCAGGATGCCAGAGCGTAGACGTCGCCTTTATCCTCATGCAGCGGCGGCACTACTATGAGGATGGGGAGCATCTTTAGGCTTCTGTCGATTTGTGTCTCCAAGTATACAATATACATTAAGTCCTGTAGGGTTATGGGGGTCGCATTGTGATATGGTAAGACCAGATGGTGCCATCTTTTAGTAAAGGAGGATAAAATGTTTAGACTTAAGAATGGCGTAGCTTTTGTTGTTGTGTTTAGTGTAGTAGTTGCTGCACCTGCTATTTGTCTTGCATTATCTGGTACTTCGGACGCATACACAATTGGACATGTAGCACATGGTCGCTCTATGACGATTACGAATAGCGCTTATATTTCTGCTGCAGTGCAAACATATCTCAACGGTGCAATAGGTGATTGGGAACTTAAGATGCTCTATCCTAATAGTTTCGTTGGCTTTTTGATTGCAACTGCCGCAAATGACATGCGGCAATGGCCAAATGGGGAGTATTTTTTTGAGGTCTACGGTTGGCATGAAGCGTCAGAGTGTGTAACTGGAATCAGCAAGGAAATTTATCTAAGTGATGCTACAGAAACCTTCGAGAATACCAATGGCATAAGGGTCTGGAGCGATAATACGCAAGAAACAGAAACCTCAATTAGAGTACGACATGCGCATGAAATGGTTGAGAGATTTCTGGAAATTGATAAAGATAATTATCTGTATTTCTCATACAAGGACCGCGAAGCAATTGCAGCTGATAGGGCTCTGTTCGCTTCTTCTTATCAGGCATTGGCGTTTCTCAGGGCTGCGATTGAAATAGAGCTAGCCTATCTTCGCAAGGGAGATATGGCCCCAGGGTACTGGATCAGCAAGTGCGGCCAAAGGGCAATTGTTGGGACTCGGAGGGAGGATGGCTCTATGTTCACAGATGTACTGAGGCCCAGTTCCGAGGAGAATGGACTGGTGTGGTTGCGAGTAGAATAGGCGCCTTAAACTATGACAGAGGCCTCCCTGTATGGGCGACCTCTGTCATAGTTCCTTGTTTCCAATGTAACTGAAGGGAGAGAGTTATGGATAAGCAGCGTGCTAAAGCATTTGCACTCATTGTTGTCGTAGTGAGTGTTGTCTACGTAACCAGTTTTGCCTATGAGGCTTACCGCCCGCGCAACTATCAGTTCTTTGACCAGGCCCTGATTGAAGAGGTACACATGGGGGCCAGTCATACCCTGTTTGTGCTGAGGGATGGGAGCTTATGGGGAGTGGGAAGTAACGATTATCTCGAGCTTGGCCATAAGGAGCGCCACGCCTTAATAGCTGAACGGTACGAAGGAATGCGATTCACAAGCGTACCAGTAAAAATACTTGAAGATGTAGTTGCAGCTTCAGCGGGCTCAGGTTACAGCTTTGCCATTGGCCTTGACGGTGCCTTGTGGGGGTTTGGCAGAAAGGATCACTGGTTGGGCAGGACAGAGGGTGGGAAGCAGCTTGTCCTGCCTATGATAATCATAGAGGATGTGGATTATGCGGTGGCAGGCGGGCAGCATAGCTTCTATGTCAGGGACGGTGCACTCTGGGGTATGGGTTCCAATCTCAAGGGGAGACTCGGTATTACTATTGGGGCCAACAGTTATGTCGCTCTCATGGGTCCACAGCGGGTAATGGATCCGGTTTCTGAGCTGGCGATTTACACCGGGCCTGAGAACACTTTTCTGGTTAGCATAGAAGGGTCTCTCTATAGCTTTGGGGAAGGTGCAGCGGGTCAATTAGGCTATAGCCTTGAAGACGGCGGGCCCGGATTTAATCATATTCCGACAAAGGTCATGGATAATGTGTATATGGCGGCAGCCGGCCAACGTCACACCCTTATCCTAGACAGGGACGGTGTAGTGTGGGGTACGGGTGACAATAGCCAAGGTGCTCTGGGTCTCTCCATTGAGGCAACAAATGAACCTGTCAGGATTATGGAGGGTGTCACAGACCTGGCTGTAGGGTTTTATTATAGCCTGATCCTGACCGAGGACGGAATTCTTTACGGAATGGGGCAAAATCAGTGTGGATCACTGGCTGGTCGCCCTGAGGAAAGTTTCTTCACTCCCACCGCACTTCTCGAACAAGTTGAGGCTGTGTGGGCTGAGCGCTACCAGGCTATAGTTCGCATGGCTGACGGTTCTTATCTCGGTTTCGGGGATAACAGACTTGGACAATTGGGACCATTCGCCCAGTGAGCCAGGCTTTTTGGTTACAGCGGGATTTGGTAGAGAGCGGTGCTATGTTTGGCGTTACTGTTGTTTGGCCCCGTTCCACCTCCCCCCTCAAGTCTCACCTCTCATTGCCCCTTGACATGACACGCCACAAAGTGTAACCTCAACTTGGTAAGCCTTTAACTCCACCGTCGAGAACGGATGTGGTCCTGTGAGACCGGGAAGGCAAGCATAGTATTATGCTGTTTTGTGTGCCTCCCCGCTGGCGGGGAGGCTTTGTGTATTGCCTTTAAGTTAGCTCGGTGAAGCTAGAAAGGGAGGAGTTCATTTGGTTAATCTTGTAGGACGTCATCTCATCAGCCCCAACGACCTGTCATTGGAGGAGATCAGCACCATTGTGGCCCTCGGTCAAAATATGAAGAGAAACAGAGCTGACTACGCTGAATTGTGCCGCGGAAAGATTTTGGCTACATTGTTCTATGAACCCAGCACCCGCACCAAACTGAGTTTTGAATCTGCAATGCTGCGGATGGGGGGGAGCATCCTCGGTTTTAGCGATGCCAGTTCCAGCTCCGCCGCCAAGGGTGAGTCCATTGCCGACACTATCCGCGTGCTAGCCAGTTACGCCGATGTAGCCGTAATGCGCCACCCCCGCGAGGGAGCGCCTAAAGTGGCTTCCGAGTACTCTACGATACCAATTATCAACGGCGGAGACGGAGGGCATCAGCACCCCACCCAGACGCTGACTGACCTTATCACTATCGATACCTACATCGGTCGCATGGAGAACCTCGAAGTAGCTTTCTGTGGGGATCTCAAATACGGGCGCACCGTGCATTCACTCATCGAGACTTTGGCCAGATTCCCCGGTTCACGGTTCCACCTGGTAAGTCCGGAAGAACTGGTTTTGCCCAGAAGGCTGAAAGAACACCTTACCAAGATTTATGGCTGTGAACTCATCGAGTACCGCCGCATGGAAGAAGCACTGCCTCACGTCGATATACTCTACATGACACGAATTCAAAAAGAACGGTTCTTCAACGAAGCCGATTATCTGCGCCTTAAGAACAGCTTCATCCTCGACGCTGACAAGATGAAACTGGCCAAGCAGAAGATGATCGTGATGCATCCGCTGCCCAGGGTCAATGAGATTGCTTATGAGGTAGACGACGATCCGCGGGCGGTGTACTTTCAGCAGGCCGAACTGGGTGTTTATGTGCGCATGGCACTGATGGCTCATCAATTGGGGGTGGCAAATCAATGATCGAAGTAGCTTCCATCCGTCGCGGTCTGGTTGTCGATCATATAACCGCGGGCAAAGGGCTGTTAATATTCAACAAGCTGAATATGGCATCGCTAAACTGCCCTGTAGTCCTGCTGATGAATGTGCCTAGCCAGCGTATGGGGCGCAAGGATATCATCAAAGTCGAGAATTTCACGGAGATAGACACCGCCATGTTAGGGCTCATCGACACAAAGGTTACCGTCAACATTATCGAGAACGAGCATGTTGTAGAGAAGATCAAGCTGGCGATCCCCCACGAAGTCAAGGGGTTGTTCCCCTGTGGCAACCCTCGCTGTGTGACCAACATCGACGCGTACGTAACTCCCACCTTCCATCTACACGACGAGGCCAACTGTAGCTACACCTGTGAGTATTGCGAGGAAATAACCAAGGTCGAAATTAGATAGCCCAACACCAACAGACAGGGGAACCCGGATGCCTTGCATCCGGGTTCCCTTGCCGCAGGACACGATCTTTCCGTCGCTTCCCTCGGGGGACGCGCCCGTGCTTCGGCCACATCCCCTTCAATCCGGTGTTGCGAATTTGCTGTGTCCCTATTTCCATAACTGATGTGCTTTTGCAGAAAAACTGGCTGGAGGCGTATAAGTGCGGAAGAACTATATTGTACTGGCTACCACTGTTGCATGCACGATTCTGTACGTTATCGAACAGGGATTTGCTGTAAACTATCTGGTGAAAACACTGGCGAAGATCTGCCTGTTCATGGGTGTTGCTCTTTATTATCCTCGACTTGTTGCCGTACCGACGAGGGGACAGGGGACTCCCGGCAACAGCCCGAAAAAGGGCAACCTTATGCGGGGCCTGGCAATAGGATTGGCTGCCATGGCTATAATAACCGCCACGTATTCTCTGACCATTAATCTGGTCGATTATGAGGGCATTGTTGACGAGCTTCAGGGTAAGTCAGGCATAACGGCGATGAATTTCCTGGTGGTAGGCCTGTACATCACCTTAGGTAACTCCTTTCTTGAAGAGTACTTCTTCAGAGGGTTTGTATTTCTTAACCTCTACCGGCAAGGCCACGTCAGGTTTGCCTATATGTTCTCTTCACTGGCTTTCGCGCTGTATCACATGGCAATCTTCCGCACCTGGTTTGAGGGGTGGCTCATGGTTCTGGCTCTGGCCGGCCTAATCGGCATCGCCCTCATACTCAACTGGCTCACATCAAGGTCCGGGAGTTATGCCAGCTCATGGCTTGCTCATGCCCTGGCCGACAGTGCGATCATCATTATTGGCCTGGAGTTGTTTGGTGCCTGGTGACACCGCAAGGGGTATTTTTAATATAATGCTTAAAATAATTATAATAATGCATTGACATATCATGGAAATCAGCGTATGATGTAATAGGAATGTGAATACTGAGTATTTACGCGGAGCCCCCAAGGTGTGGAAGGGTGAGAGGCATGGATTGGTTGAGTTTTATCGTTATCGGCGTGCTGGTCGGCTGGGTTGCCGGGTTATTGACCAAGGGTAGAGGCCACGGCTTACTGGGGAACCTCGTAGTAGGCATAGTCGGAGCCTTTGCAGGTGGATATCTCTTCGATCTCCTGAACATACAAATCGGGGGGCAATTTGGCCCGTTTATTATGTCCGTGCTGGGAGCAGTGGCCGTTCTGGTTCTACTAAGACTTGTAACGTAAAATGACAGTGGGACGACCCCTGAGGCTTCGGGTGCCGTCCCGTTTGCTGTCATAAACTGCCTGCGGCGTAGCAGGCAAATCGCAAGGCGGTGAAATATATGAGGATGAAAGTTACAAAAAACTTAGGAATGCTATTGCTTGGTGCCTGGTTGATCATTACCGGTCTCTCACAAGTTGTTGGCTTTAATATGCCAGGTGACGGCATGATTATGGCTGTTCTCGCCGCCGTCGCTGGTGTGCTAATCATACTGGGCCGATAGCGGGGAGAAAGCTTTCACTGCAGGAGTTAGTCCGTTGCCCTCATTGCGTATGCATAGCAAAGTAATCTCACAGAACATCAGCACTGCCTAATGAGCACATATGCAGCAAACTGGCCATCCTTAGGGATGGTCTTTCTCTATCACAGACAGCGAGTTTGCTCCGCCGCCCTCATGCTTCATTGTTTGAGCAAGTCAGCAATAAGGGCTTTGGCCGTCAACTCATGACCTGTGCCCTGTCTGATTTTATCCATCCAGGGCTGTGAGCCGCCTGGAGCAATATAAGTCTCTATAACATAGTCGAAGGCTCGGCGAGAGTTGTGCAGCTCTCCGTGGTTGTCT
>DDWC01000191.1 GCA_002345475.1 Firmicutes bacterium UBA2296 | reverse complement strand
TGACGAAGACATCGCCGGTCTCCAGATCGGGCTGTTTTACTACGTGGGTGTTTGTCACTATCAGGCCCGATGCGCTCAAAATCAGGCCTGTACCCTGATCAATTATCTCCTCCGACCCGGCAAAGCTCTTAGAGGAAAGTATGCCTACCACACTGGGTTGCACCTTTTCCACAACCGAAATCGGCTTCTCATTGAGAAGCTCGTTTACCAGGCGCGTCAGGTTGTCTATTTCGCCGCGCAGCTCACCGACAGTAGTTTCCAGGGCTGTTACACGCCTGTCATCCTGAATGCCCTGTGTCGTGACAGATACTGTGAAGCTTTCCTGGTGCCAGTTTACCTCGGCCCCCATTGCCTCCGAAACAAAGCGCAGCGGAACCAGAGTTCTACCTTGCTCAACGATGACATGGGCCGGAACATCTCCGTCAAAGAGCACCGACGTACCATCAACGAGAACGCGGGCAATGGGATGACCGTCGTAGTAGCCAAACGGTGCCGACACGGAACCTGCGGCGCCGGGTAGAACAATAAGAGCTATTAACAGAATCATGGATACGATCTTCTTCATATTCGCACCTCCATCCTATTCATTTTCGCCAAAGAGCTGTATTCTTCCTGCACGGCAGGAATCGTCCGCGAAAACAGAGAAACTAATCAAGTGTAGTAACAAAACACACAACAGACAGGAGAGATGCAAAGTGAAGTACCGCGCCTTCGGCCGGACAGGAACTGAAACATCGGTTTTGGGATTTGGCTGCATGAGACTTCCCATAATCGGGGACGACGCGGGACAGATCGATGAGAAGCTGGCTATCGCCATGATACGTCACGCTATTGACAACGGGGTCAACTACATCGATACTGCATACCCCTACCATAAGGGCACCAGTGAAGCTCTGACTGGGAAGGCCCTTAAGGACGGCTATCGCGATAAAGTGTTTTTGGCGACCAAACTGCCTGTATGGCTAGTGGAAAGCGCAGACGACACAGAGCGATACCTTAACGAGCAATTGGAGCGATTGGGGACCGAATACATTGACTTCTATCTGGTTCACAGCCTTAACCAGGACTCATGGGAAAAGACCAGGAAGCACAATGTGCTGCCTTATCTGGAGAAGGCCCGGGAGCAAGGTAAGATCAGACACATCGGGTTTTCCTTCCATGATCGGCTGGGTCTCTTTAAAGAAATAGTCGATGCTTACCCCTGGGATTTTACACAGATTCAGCTCAACTACATGGATGAGAATTACCAGGCAGGCGTCGAAGGCATGAAATATGCCCACGGCAAAGGCCTGGGCATCGTAGTGATGGAGCCCTTACGCGGTGGTAAACTGGTGCGCAACATACCAGAAGACATATTGGCCAAGTGGAAGGAAGCCGATGAATCGCGGAGCCCCGCAGAATGGGCCTTGCGCTGGGTCTTCAACCACCCTGAAGTTTCTGTGGTTTTGAGTGGCATGACTACCATGCCCCAGGTTGAAGAAAATATCCGCGTGTCCCGTGATGCTGCCGCCAACTCGCTGAGCGCAGAGGAACTCAATCTGATTGGTAACATCCGCGACATGTACCTTGAGAAGACCAAGGTATTGTGCACTGATTGCGGATACTGCCTGCCATGCCCGGAGGGCGTTGCCATACCTTCGGTGTTTGGTCTGTACAACGATGCCGTCGCCTACGCCACATCGGCTGTGTCCCGCAGGTTCTACGGGGGGTTGGTGGAAAAGGGAGCCGACGCTTCCCGTTGCGTCTCGTGCGGAGCATGTCTGCCAAAATGCCCCCAGGCCATCGAGATTATTGATCAACTGGCGGAGGCGCACCGTTTTCTGACTGAGGAGGAAAAGATCTAGGCTCTTCGCCCAGGCCCGTTCTTCTTTTGCCCCTGTAGTGATACAGGGCGGCTCCGGCGACAATCATCAGAATACTAATCAGCTGGGCCACACGAATCGGACCTAACATGAGACTGTCGGTACGCAACCCTTCAATCCAGAGGCGACCGGCAGAGTATCCCATCAGGTACAGCGCGGCTATCTGGCCGTCGAACCGTTTTCGCCCCAGCATGTATATCAGTAGTACAAAGACCCCTAAATTCCACAGCGACTCATACAGGAAGGTAGGGTGTCGGTATTCACCGGCAATAAACATGGCCCACGGCAATGTCGTGGGGTAACCATACGCTTCCTGATTAAAGAAATTACCCCAACGACCGATTGCCTGGGCGAGAATTAAACCGGGCATGGCCAAGTCGGCCCAGCGGAAGAAGCTAACCTTTCGATAACGAGTGTAGAAATACCCAACGATGACTCCGGCAATTACTCCTCCGTGAATGGCCAGGCCCCCCTGACGGAAATTCAGCGCCGTGCGCCAGGTGTACTGGTAATTGTGCAGGTCAAAAAGTACGTAGTATAGCCGGGCGCCAAGCAGACCCGCCGGTATGGCCATGAGTGCCATATCGAGAAACCACTCTTCCTTTTCCCCGTGTTTGCGCACCTGGTAGAGCACCACGGCGATGCCAAGCATCATACCGAAGGTGATAAGAATTCCATACCAGCGTATTTCGAGTCCAAATATCTGGAAAGCTACGGGATCAAACATTGGTGAACTCTCCTTTGTACAGCCTGAAGCTGCAACAGTAATGTCAACTATCATGTTAACCCTAGTTTGCTGCGACTGCAAGAACAGCAAGGACGCTGGCGGGCCGCGCAGCATGATTCTGGTATAGAGAACAGAGGAGTTGAAAAACTATGATGGTAGGAAAACCCGCCCCAAACTTCACCTTGACTGATCAAAACGGTCAGAAAGTGAGCCTCGAAGACTTCAGGGGCAAGAAGAACGTGTTAATCCTCTTTTATCCTCTGGATTGGACTCCGGTGTGAGGCAGTGAACTTCCGGCCTGCGAATCCCTCAGTGATGAGTTTCGCGGCTTAGATACTCAGGTTCTGGGTATTAGCATTGACAGTGGTCCGTCCCACAAAGCCTTTGCCGAGCATCTCGGGGTTACCTTTCCCCTGTTGTCAGACATGCACCGCCGAGTAACTCGTCTCTACGGCGTGCTGATTGAAGAGGAAGGAATAGCTGCCCGCGCAGCCTTCGTCGTGGACAAAAAAGGCATCGTCAGGCATATGGTCATCAATGATCTCGCTATCAAGCGCAATGAGCAGGAGTTCGTGCGTGTTTTGCAGCACATACAGGAGTCAGATAAGTAAGAGGGCCTATCGGCCCTCATTTACTAGCGTGGAGGGAGTTTGTCATGCAACCAAAACAGCGCCAGAAAGAAGCCCAGCGCGTAGCAGGTACGGCCATAGCAACCAATGTAGCGCTGACAGCCGCCAAGCTGGTGGTGGGTCTGGCCAGCGGTAGCACGGCTGTGTTGGCCGACGCTTTTCACTCAGGCTCAGATATTGCTGCCTCCGCTATCGTCTTCGTCGGAGTCAGGCTGGCTGGCGCACCTCCGGACAGCGGACATCACTACGGCCATGCCAAACTGGAATCAGTTGCAGCCAAGGTTGTCTCCCTGGTATTGCTGGCAACTGCTCTTGGGATAGCCATTAACGCTTACAGCGTGTTGCAGGCAGAGAACATCTCAGCTCCTACCTCGCTGGCGCTCTGGTTTACGATGGCCGCGATTTTCATCAAGGAAATTCTCTTCCGTTACGTTAGAGCGGCAGGCAATCGTCTTGAGAGCACTGCTCTACTGGCTGAGGCCTGGCATCACCGAAGCGACGCCGTCTCTTCAGTGGCAGCACTTGTTGGTGTAGCCGGGGCCCGGATGGGTTATCCTGGCTGGGACGCTCTGGCCGGCATGGCTGTTGCAGCATTAATCGCCCTCATGGCGGTCAAGCTTTACGTACAGTCCGTGCGGGAGCTTATCGACGAAGCCCCAGCAAAAGTGATCCTCACTGCTATTGTCGACGCAGCCCTCGCCACCGACGGATTACTCTGCATCAGCGACGTTAAGGCTCGTCGCAATGGGCCGGTGATTCTGGTTGATCTCAAGATTTGCGTCAACAGGTTCATCACAGTCGAAGCGGGTCACCAAATTGCTGGGAGAGCCAAGGAATCTATTATGAAAGCAAACCCGGCGGTTGGAGATGTACTGGTGCATGTTAATCCCTGTTACCGGGTGGGTGGGCAGAACGAATCTCCCATGTGCGAGGGCTGCGATCTTGGACATACCAGGAAGTCTCCAGAGGAGGAGGCTTAAGATGGGGCAAATAGTCCTGGCTCTGGTGTGCGGACTCATTATCGGCAAGGCAGTATCTCGCTTCGGGCACGAGCGATTGGCTGGAAGGTTCACATTTATGGGGGTAATGCTGCTTCTCTTTGTCATGGGAGCTCAGATTGGTAGCAACTCAGGCGTTCTTCGTCAACTGCCACGCATAGGCGCCCAGGCCGCTGTAATGGCCAGTTTGTGCGCAATTGGTGCAGTGGTCCTATCACTGCCTCTGCGCAAGGTGAAGAAGTGAGCATCATATTGCTCAGCTGCGTGGCACTCGGTGTTCTTGCTGGTGTCCTGGTCATCCCCCCAGCGCTTGTACCCCTGCTTTCGGGTGCCACCCATTATATTCTTCTGGCAGTTCTCTTTGGTGTTGGCCTGGAGCTAGGCCATACCAGAGGGCTTATCGCACGCCTGAAGAAGGTTGCTCCTGTGGCGTTGTTACTACCTCTAACCTCTGGGCTTGGCTCTCTGCTGGGAGGCTTACTGGGGGGCATAATATTGGGAAGCGGGGTCTACGCTGGTTTGTCCATCGGCGCCGGTTTTGGCTGGTACAGTCTCAGCAGTGTCATTATTGCGGATTTTGCCGGTCCTGAGCTGGCAGCCCTGGCTTTCCTAACCAATGTTTTCCGTGAGATTATTGCCATTATAACCATGCCTATGCTCTTTGGAAGAGGGTTTGGACTTGCTGCCCTGACACCAGGCGGCGCCACCACTATGGATACGACACTCGCGATTGTTTCCAGGATGTCAGATCAGGAGACGACCATCATAGCCTTCTACCATGGGTTGAGTCTGTCGCTGCTGGTGCCCTTGCTGGTGCCGTTGCTGGCATCACGCATCTAGACATATGACAAAGCTAGCGTACGGCAAGCCCGAGGGCCTGTCATACGCTAGCTTTG
>DDWC01000129.1 GCA_002345475.1 Firmicutes bacterium UBA2296 | reverse complement strand
CACCCTGGCCCAGGTCATCGCCAACACCACCTCGGCGCACTTTGAGGAGCTCAACGCCGTTTCCGCCGGCGTCGCCGACGTGCGGCGTATTGTGGAACAGGCCAAGGAACGCCTGGCGCTCACCGCGCAGCGCACGGTGGTTTTTATCGACGAAATACACCGCTTCAACAAGGGGCAGCAGGATGCCCTGCTTCCGGCGGTGGAGAGGGCAGTGGTGGTGCTTATTGGCGCCACCACCGAAAACCCTTTCTTTAGCATCAACGCGCCGCTGCTTTCCCGTTCCCGAGTTTTTCGCCTGGAAGCTCTGGGGGAAGACGAACTGCGTCTGGTGGCCGCTCAAGCCCTGGCCGACAAAGAGCGGGGCCTTGGTAACCTGGAGATCAGGTTTGACGATGAAGCGCTGCTCCACCTCATCCGTTCCTCGGCCGGGGATGCCCGGGGCATGCTTAACGCTATGGAAATGGCCGCCCTCAGTACACCCCCGGGGGAAGACGGCGTCATCCACATCACCATGGATGTGGCCGAAGAATCCATTCAGCAGCGGGTCGTTCTCTACGACAAGAGCGGCGACCGCCACTATGATGTCATTTCTGCTTTCATAAAGTCCATGCGCGGCGGCGATCCCGATGCCGCCCTCTACTGGCTGGCCTGTATGGTCAAAGCCGGAGAGGACCCGCGTTTTATCGCCCGGCGCATTATGATCTCCGCCAGCGAAGACGTGGGCAACGCCGATCCCCGCGCTCTGCAGGTAGCCGTATCAGCCGCGCAGGCCGTGGAAATGCTGGGAATGCCCGAGGGGCGCATTCCCCTGGCGCAGGCCGTGGTCTACGTGGCCACCGCGCCCAAGTCCAACGCTTCCTACATGGGGGTGGACAGCGCCATGGCCCTTATCGAGACCGGCGCCAGCCTTGACGTTCCCATGCACCTGCGCGATGCCAGCTACAAGAGCGCCCGCAAACTGGGGCACGGCAAGGGTTACGACTACCCTCACAGTCACCCCGGTGCCTTCGTGCCGCAGCAATACTTGCCGGAAGGCTTAAAGGAACAGCAGTTTTACAGCCCCACAGATTACGGCTACGAAAAGCACATTCGCGAGAGGTTGCGCCACTGGTGGGGTGACCGATGGAAATAGTGCGGACTGTTAAGGACCCCGTGCGTGTCAAGGTACCGGTAGGGGCCTGCCGCTTCTTTGGCTCCGTTACCGCCGTGGCGAACGAGGCAGAGGCCAGGGAGTTTATCGAGGCTGTCTCAGCCGAGTTCAGCGACGCCACCCATAACGCCTGGGGCTACAAACTAGGCAGTGGTGAAGGCGCAGAGATCCGCTATTCCGACGACCGCGAGCCCTCCGGCACCGCCGGGCCGCCCATCATGCAGGCCATAGAAGGGGCCGACGTCACCAATTGTGTGGTGGTGGTCACCCGTTACTTTGGCGGTGTCAAACTGGGTGTAGGCGGTCTCATTCGCGCTTACCGGCAGGCAGCCGCCGAAGCTCTGGCCGAAGCGGGAGTCACCGAGACCGAAGTGCGCTACGGCGTTCGCGTAACGGGCCTCGACTACTCCGCGCTGGGTACGGTCCTGCACGAACTCGAGTCCCAGCGCGCCGAAATAGAAAACGTAGACTACGGTGTGGATGTCACCATTCGCGCCCGCATCTTTAAAGAAGGTTTTTCGTCCCTGGCCGCCAAAGTGCGCGATCTGACCAGGGGCCAGGGAGGCGTGGAATATGAGCCCTAAAAAGAAGGTACTGCTCGGCATGAGCGGCGGCGTGGACAGTTCCGTCGCCGCCCATTTGCTGCTGGAGGCCGGTTACGAGGTTATCGGCGCCACCATGCGTCTGTGGGTTGACGAAGACGACCCCGATGTCGGCGGCTGCTGTTCCCTGTCAAACGTAGAGGACGCCCGTCAGGTGGCGGCGCGCTTCGGCATCCCTCATTACGTGCTCAACTACAAAGAACAGTTTGAGCGCCAGGTGGTGGACTACTTTGTCGCCGAGTATCAGGCCGGTCGCACTCCCAATCCCTGCATCGCCTGCAACAGCCGCATCCGTTTCACTAGCTTTCTGCAGCAGGCCAGGTCCATCGGCTGCGACTATATCGCCACCGGGCACTACGCCCGGGTCTGGCGCGGTTCAGCCGGGCAGTATCGCCTGCAAAAGGGCGTGGACGCCCAAAAAGACCAGAGCTACATGCTTTTTCGCATGACAGAGGAACAGCTGAGCCACACCCTGTTCCCCCTGGGAACCATGACCAAGCCCGAAGTGCGCGCCCTGGCCGACCGTCTGGATCTCGTCGTGGCTGACAAGCCAGACAGCCAGGAGATCTGTTTCATTCCCGACGACGATTACCGCCGCTTTCTGCTGGACCGACGCGTAGTCAGCCGCGCCCCGGGAGACATCATCTCCGTGCACGGCAACGTTCTCGGCCGTCACGAAGGCGCCTTTAACTACACTGTCGGGCAACGCAAAGGTCTGGGCATCAGCGCCCCGGCGCCGCTTTACGTCACCGCTGTCGACGTGGCCCGCAACACCGTCACCGTCGGCTACAAGGAAGACCTCTTCTCTGAAACGGCGACCATTCGCGACCTTCACCTTATGGAAGAGCCCGGCAATCGCAGCCTCACCGCAAGAGTGCGCTATAGCCAGAACCAGCACCCGTGCCAGGTCACCTCCATACAAGGAGACACGGCCACCGTGCGCTTCAACCCCCCGGTCCGCGCCATCACCCCCGGCCAGTCCCTGGTCCTTTACCACCACGACATCGTCGTGGGTGGGGGAGTTATCTGCGGCGCTTAGCGCTTGGCCGCCAGCCGCCAGCCGCCAGGCCCCAATCAAGCGTCCCATGTTTCGTAGGGGCACAGCATGCTGTGCCCTCGGCCTTACATCTCACGGCTGAACCGTGCCAGAACACCACGGGGATGGGCACAGCATGCTGTGCCCCTACGGTAAGGGAGTCACTCTTATCCTGGAGTCGTATTGTCTAACGTCTAACGTCCAGAATGCCTGGCGCCTGGAGCCTGGCGGCTGGCGGCTCTCCCAAAACCATTGACCCCCCCGCGCCTGCCACATATAATCCTTATATAGCTACGAAGGGAAGACGAAGGTAACCCTCCACAAGAGAGGTCTCCCGGTCACACGACCGGCTGCGAGGAGACTTGGAGCAGGCGCCTTGGAGCCACCCCCGAGCTGCGGCCGATGAAGCCGCCGGTAGCCCCGTTATCGGCAACTAGAGTGGCCGCATTTTCATCGCGGCAAACAGGGTGGTACCACGAGGCTCTCGTCCCTGAGGGGATGGGTGCCTTTTTTGTTACCGAAAATGGGAGAGACTGCGCTTAGCACTTGGCGCTTGGCGCTTAGTCGAGCGGTGGGCATTCAGTCTTTGACGTCTACCGTGTCAAGGTAGAGACGCGCGAAGGAGTGGCCTTCACTGGCCCCTCAACCCTTAGCAGGCGCAAGTTACCACATCCTGATGGCTAGCTGATGTGGACTGATACGCGTGGATTAGTTTTCTCTTGATTCATTGTTTTGCTCTTGTAGCGGCGAGACCCTGGCTCGCGGACTAATCATTAATGATCATGCGCGCTCGTTCCCTTGACGTAGGGGCACAGCATGCTGTGCCCACGTTCCCTGTCAGGTTCCTCGGAGTGAATCAGACGTTCCCCGTCCCACAGGATTGCAGCACGCAGCCACAATCCTGTGCTCGAGGCCGCAGCCGAGGTGGGCGCACCGTGTCTGAATCGCCGCAGCGATTCGGACACCTCGGTTATCAGGTAGCCACTCGTTCCCATCAGAGCTCCATCATATAAATCAGCGTTTCCATCAGGCTGTCGTAACCCTTGGGCACAGCATGCTGTGCCCCTACGATACAAAATTGCGGATCCCCCTGTGGTCACTGTGTCCCCCCGTCAGTGGTCACAGTGTAACCGTCTCNNACCAAGCGCTAAGCGCCAATCGCCAAGCGCCTCGAAACGTAAAGGAGTGAAAAGCATGAAACCCACGACCACCAACGAACTGCGCACAGCCTTCCTCGAGTTCTTCCGTGGCAAAGGCCACCAGATCCTCCCCGGCGCGTCCCTCGTGCCCCACGAGGATCCGACCCTGCTGTGGATCAACAGCGGCGTTGCCACCCTCAAACCCTACTTCTCCGGCCAGATCAACCCCGAGAACCCGCGCATGGTCAGCAGCCAGAAGTCCATCCGCACCAACGACATCGAAAATGTGGGACGCACCGCGCGCCACCACACTCTTTTCGAAATGTTGGGCAACTTCTCCGTGGGCGACTACTTCAAAGTCGAGGCCATCAAGTGGGCCTGGGAGTTTTCCACCGAGGTAGTGGGTTTTGATCCGCAGCATATCCATGTCAGCGTCCACCCCGAGGACGACGAAGCCGTTGCCATCTGGCGCGACCAGATTGGCCTGCCCATGGAGCGCATCGTCAAGCTCGAGGACAACTTCTGGGACATCGGCCCCGGTCCCTGCGGCCCGAACTCTGAGCTCTTTTACGACCGCGGGCCCTCCTATGGTTGTGGCAGCGACGAATGCCGACCCGGCTGCGACTGCGACCGTTACCTGGAATACTGGAATCTGGTGTTCTCGCAGTTTAATCACCAGGAAGACGGCACCTACGTGCCCCTGCCCCGCAAGAACATAGATACCGGCATGGGCCTTGAACGCCTGGCTTCCCTGGTGCAGGACACCGAGACCAATTTCGGCACCGACCTCTTTATGCCATATATAAACCATGTAGAAAAACTGACCGGCAGGACGTACAAGTCCGACTCCGGCGAAACAATGGCCTTTAACGTCATCGCCGACCACGTCCGCGCTGTTACCTTTGCTATCGGTGATGGCGCTGCCCCCAGCAACGAGGGCCGCGGTTACGTCATACGCAGGCTACTGCGCCGGGCCGTTCGTTACGGTCGCGAACTGGGCCTCAACGAACCTTTTCTCTGGGAGATGGTACCCCTGGTGGCCCAGGTAATGGCTGTGCCTTACCCTGAGCTCACCCCCAAGATAGACTACATCTCCCGCATTGTGCGCGTCGAAGAGGAACGTTTCCTCGAAACCATCGACGGAGGCACTCAGTTGCTGGCCGGCGTAATCGCTCAGCTGCAGGGCAGGGGAGAGAAGGTCATCGACGGCCGCACGGCTTTTAAGCTCTACGACACCTTCGGCTTCCCCCTCGATCTCACCGACGATATAGCCCGCGAGGCCGGTTTCACCGTAGACCGCGATGGGTTTGCTGCCAGCATGCAGGAACAGCGGGTGCGCGCCCGCGCTGCCCGCGCCGGAGTGGAAGGCGACTTCGGCAAAGCTAATCAGTTTGTCGGCCTGGCGCCCACCACCTTCTGCGGATACGATTGCCACCAGACCTCGTCCCAGGTTGTGGGTCTGTTGCGCGACGGCAGACCGGTACAACGCCTGGAAAGCGGTGAAGAAGGCAGCGTTCTGCTTAGCGAGACACCCTTCTACGCCGAATCCGGCGGCCAGATCGGCGACAGCGGCATTCTCAAGTATAAGGACGGCGGCTTCCAGGTGGAGACCACCGTTAAGTATTTCGGCGACCTATCTCTGCACAAAGGCACCGTGCAGGGCGCGCCACTCACCATGGGCCAGGAGGTTGAGGCTCTGGTTGACGAAAACCGTCGCAGCGCCATCGCCCGGGCCCACACCGCCACCCACCTGCTACACGCCGCCCTGCGCAAGGTACTGGGCGAACACGCCGCCCAGGCCGGTTCTCTGGTAGAGCCCGACCGTCTGCGTTTTGACTTCTCCCATTTTGCCCCTCTCACCGAAGAAGAGCTCAACAAGGTAGAGACAATGGTTAACGCCGAGATCCTGGCCGGACACGGTGTGCAGTCCGAAGTTCTCAGTATGGAGGAGGCCAAAGGCAGGGGCGCCATCGCCCTCTTTGGCGAGAAGTACGGCGATTCTGTGCGGGTGGTTTCCATGGGCGACTTCAGCATGGAGCTCTGCGGCGGCACCCATCTGCATTCCTCTTCACAGATAGGGCAACTTCTCCTCACGACCGAAACCGGCATCGGCGCCGGGTTGCGCCGCATTGAGGCCGTGACCGGCACCATGGCTTACCGCCGGGCCAAGGACCGGGAAGCCATGCTGGCCAATATAGCCGAACAGCTCAAAACCACCATCGACGAAGCACCCCGCCGTCTGGGCGTCATTCTGGCCGAACTCAAAGAGGCCGAACGCCATGCCGCCAAGCTGCACACTCGCCTCATGGTTCTCGAGGCTGGCAACTTTGTCAGCAAGGCCGCCATGGTAGGCGACATTCCTGTAGTGGCCCGTCAGGTCGACGTTTCGGACATGGACAGCCTGCGCACCGCAGCCGATGCCGTCAGGGACAAAATGCCCAGCGGCGTCCTGGTACTGGGCGCGGCCCACGATGACAAGGTCAGTCTGGTGGCCGCCGTGAGCGACGACCTGGTCAAGCGTGGCCTCCACGCCGGTAACCTCATCCGCGAGGTGGCCAAACTCACCGGCGGAGGTGGCGGAGGCAGGCCCAACATGGCCCAGGCGGGAGGCAAGGACCCCGCCAAACTTCCCGAAGCGCTGGATCAGGTAGTAAGCCTTGTCAAGCAACAGCTCAAAATATGACAACCTCGTGACAAAGGCATAGTAATTTCCGCCAGTCTCTGTAGGTTGCTATATACTAAAGCGTGAAATAGCTTTTCGGCGCAGTGGGAGGGACATATAGTGAGTGAACAAAAAGCGGGCAAGAACCTGGAAGAAACTAAGGTAATCCAGAAGATCGAGCTCGACCGACGTCAGCTGGTGCGCGAAGTGTTGCAGGAGGTATCCGAAGCCCTGCGGGAAAAAGGTTACAACCCTACGTTCCACATCACCGGCTATCTGCTTTCCGGCGACCCTGCTTACATCACCTATCACAAGAATGCCCGCAACATCATTCGTCGCGTAGAACGTGACGAAGTACTCGAAGAGCTGCTCAACAGCTACCTTGGCGAGAAGAAAGGGTAATCATGCGGCTGAAACACGTTCATCTGTGCCCCAATGTAGTGGTAAGCACGCTATGTTACGGCACGTTGACTCTTGGCCCATGGCAGAAGGGCCTGACACCCGAAGAGGGTGGCAGGCTCCTTCGTTATGCTATGGAGCAAGGCGTCACGTTCTTTGACACCGCTGAGCTATACCAAACCTACGACCACATTCGCCACGCCCTCAAGGGTTGGGATAAGGAAGTGGTCATTGCCACCAAAAGCTATGCCGTCGACGAAAAGGACGCCCGCCGCAGCCTCGAGAAGGCCCGGCGCGAAATGGACCGCGACGTCATAGACATTTTTATGCTCCACGAACAGGAATCCGACGCCACCCTGCGCGGACACGCCCGCGCCCTGGAGTTCCTTTCCCGCGCCAAGCAGGCCGGCATCATCCGCGCCGTGGGTATTTCCACCCATTTCATTTCCGGCGTGCGCGCCGCCACCAACCATCCGCAAATCGATGTCATACATCCGCTTATAAACCTTACCGGGCTGGGCATAGTAGATGGCTCCCGCGACCAGATGGCCTCCGCCATCCTCGACGCGGCCCAGGCCGACAAAGGCATTTTCGCCATGAAAGCCCTGGGAGGCGGCTCGCTCTTCCACCGGGCCGAAGAGTCTCTGTCCTATGTGCGCAATCTGCGCGGGGTACACTCCGTGGCTGTGGGCATGGGCTGCCGGGAAGACATCGACGCCAATGTGGGTTTCTTTGCCGACGGATACTTCCCCCAGGGTCTCGAACAGCTTGACCGCGAACGCCGCCTGGTCATTGAACCATGGTGCGACGGCTGCAGTTGCTGCATCGCCGCCTGCGCTAACGGAGCCCTCAGCCTCGACGACAGCAACATGGTCGTGGTCGACCACAGCAAGTGTGTGCTCTGTTCCTACTGCGTACCCCGTTGCACATACTTCAACATCAAGGTGGTGTAGCCATGCAGGGCAGAATCATAGCATTAGACGTAGGCAGTAAGACCATTGGCGTCGCCGTAAGCGACGCCTTGCGCATCACCGCCCAGGGCGTCGAAGTAATCCGGCGCACCAATATTAAGGCCGACCTGGCGCGGGTGCGGGAACTAATCACGCAATACGAGGCCGTCGAAATAGTGGTCGGCCTGCCGCGCTTGCTTAACAACGACCTCGGCCCCCAGGCCGAGAAGATACAGGCTTTTGTCAACCGCCTGCAGCCTCAGATCAAGATCCCTGTCACCCTGGTGGACGAACGTTTCTCCACCACCATCGCCCAGCGCAGCATGATCGAAGGGGATGTCTCCCGCAAAAAGCGGCGGGAAGTAGTGGACCGCATCGCAGCCCAGGTTATTTTGCAGACGTATCTAGATAAAGTAGGAAGGTAGCCGACAGCCGCCAGCCGCCAGCCACCAGGCATTCTGGACGCTAGACTTTAGACGTTAGACTGTAGGACGACAGAGGACGAAGATTAACGTAGGGGCACAGCATGCTGTGCCCACGGCCCTTTGTTCTATTGCGTTGTGCCAAATGCTGATTGCTGATTGCTGAATGCTGAGTGCCGAATGCGGACTCGCGGTCGTGCCTTGCATTTCCATATCTGTCGCTCCGGATTCCACGTCCTAATCCTCGTAAACGTAGGGGCACAGCATGCTGTGCCCACGGCCCTTGTTCTATTGCGTTGTGCCAAATGCTGATTGCTGAATGCTGAGTGCCGAATGCTTACCCGCTCCACTAACCGCCAAGCGCCGGTTCCCCCTGTGGTCGCTGTGTCCCCGGCAGTGGTGTCAGTGTCCGGTCATCTCTCCTCGTATCAGTTCTCATCAGTCCTAATCAGGCTTATCAGGCTGTCGTATCCCGATCGTTAATCATTGATCATTTGTCGTTGGGTGTTTGACAAACGGCAGACAACAGACAACAAGCGACAACCGTAAATCCCCATCAGTCCTAATCAGGCTTATCAGGCTGTCGCAATCTCGCTGGTGGCTGGCGGCTCTGGCGGCTGGTATTTGACTTCACCCTATACCTGCGTTAAAATAAACCAATAAGTGCGAAAGAGGTGACCTACCTGATGAATACCCCCGAAGAACGTGATGACGTAATCATATTGACCGACGAAGAAGGACAGGAATACGAATTCCAACTCATCGACGTGATTGAAGTTGACGAGCTCCGCTACGCGGTCTTGTTCCCACTTAACGAAGACGAGTCCTCCGAAGACGAAGCCCTCATTATGAGGCTCGAAGCCGACGAAGAAACCGGCGAAGATCTCCTGGTCGACATCGAAGATGACGACGAATGGGAAAAGGTCGTTGCCGAATGGGAACGTCTGCTCGAGGAAGAAGAAGCCGACGAAGAAGACGAGGACGAAGAATAGACTGTCCATGAACAGGGGCCATCGGCCCCTGTTTTTTTATGGCAACTAGCTACGCCTTTCTTGTATAATGAAAAGTAGCGTATTTCATACCCCCAGCCTGGAGGTGCCCAGTGAAAGATATCCGCGACAGAATCGACAACTGGTTTAAGAGCATAGATATCAAGGCCATTTTCATGGCCATTGTTTCCGTGGTACTGAGAATCCTGAGCGTCCTCATCAAAGGACTCTCCAGATTTCTCGACGCCTTCAAACGATGGCTGCTGGCCAAACGTCAGGCCGTACCCGCAGCTCAAACTCCGGAGCGCCGCACTTTCATCCTGCGTCGCCTGGCAGCTGTCGCCGTGGTCTTGCTGGTGGCGGTCGCCACCGTCGCCTGGGTTGTGTCCGAACCCTATCGCAACCACAGCAGCTACATTGCCCCGGTAGGGCAGGGCATATCTGTCGTGCTCACAGTTCCCCGCGGGAGCACCACCGTGCAGATAGGCAACCTGCTCCATGAACACGGCCTCATCCGCGACAGTGCCGCCTTCGCCCGCGAAGTAAAGCGGCAGGGAGTAGGCACCGGACTTCAGGCAGGCACCTACGACTTTTCGCCCACCATGTCGGTGCCTGAAATCATCGACAAGCTGGTGCAGGGTGCCGTGGTCAACCTCAACATCCGCGTCACCATCCCCGAAGGACTTACCCTGGCTAAAACCGCCGAGCTCTTTGAGCGTCGCGGCCTGTTTACCGCCGAGGAGTTTATGGCCGCTGTGGACAGCATCGAACTCAGCTACGACTACATCGCCCTTATCCCCGAAGGCGGCGACCACCGCCTGGAAGGTTACCTGTTCCCCGACACCTACGAAGTGCCCGCCGTAGTCTCTCCGGAGCAGATCATCCGACTTATGGCGGCCCGCTTTAACCAGCTTATCCCGCCGCGCTACGCCGAAAGTGCCAAGAGCGAAAAATATACCCTGCACCAGGTGGTCACCATGGCTTCCATCGTCGAGAAAGAAGCCGTCAAACGGGACGAACGCGCCCGTATCGCCGGTGTCTTCTACAACCGCATCGAGAACCCGTTCTATGACGGCATCGGCGGCTTCCTGCAGTCCTGCGCCAGCATCCAGTACATCCTGGGCGAACCGCGGCCTTTGCTCTACGTAGACTTGGAGATCAAGCATCCTTATAATACTTACCTCAACCCGGGCCTGCCGCCCGGCCCCATCTCCGGCTCCGGCCTGCTTTCCTTCGAAGCCGCCATGGGCCCCGAAAGCCACGAACTGTACTACTTCGTCGCCCGCAGCGACGGCTCCCATATCTTTAGCAAAACCTTTGCCGAGCACCAAAAAGCCATACAGGTGGCGAATTCTGGGAATTAGGTAACAGCCGCCAGCCGCCAGCCAGATGAAGACGTTCCTTACCGTAGGGGCACAGCATGCTGTGCCCAGGCACTCTGACAGCCTGATAGGAACGCTGATTAGACTCTGATGGGACGCCGATGAGAAAATGGATTGCACTTTTTGCATTTTGATTCATCACTCTTCACGTTCCGCTCATCGTTAACGTAGGGGCTGCCCAGGCACTACGACAGCCTGATAGGAACGCTGATTAGACTCTGATGGGACGCCGATGAGAAAATGGATTGCACCTTTTGCATTTTGATTCATCACTCTTCACGTTCCGCTCATCGTTACCGTAGGGGCACAGCATGCTGTGCCCAGGCACTACGACAGCCTGATAGGAACGCTGATGAGCAGCTGATAGGCCTGTGATGGGTACGAGGTTAACGTCTGATTCACTCCGATAAACCTGATAGACCGTGGGCACAGCATGCTGTGCCCCTACAATAGGGGACGAAATCACCGGTTATCCTTCTTTTGTAGCGGCGAGGCCGTGACTCGCGGTCGTTCCTTGCTTTTCCGTATCTGTCGCTCCGGATTCTACGTCCTAATCCTCGTTAACGTAGGGGCACAGCATGCTGTGCCCAGGCACTACGACAGCCTGATAGGAACGCTGATGAGCAGCTGATAGGCCTGTTATGGGTACGAGGTTAACGTCTGATTCATTCCGATAAACCTGATAGAACGTGGGCACAGCATGCTGTGCCCCTACAATAGGGGACGCAATCAGCGGCTATCCATCTTTTGTAGCGGCGAGGCCGTGACNNTTTCCGTATCTGTCGCTCCGGATTCAACGTCCTAATCCTCGTTAACGTAGGGGCACAGCATGCTGTGCCCAGGGAACACGACATCCTGATGGACGCTGATTGTGCACTGATGTGGACGCTGATAGGAACGAGGAAATGCCTGATTCTATCCGGTAAGCTGGAGAGAACGTGGGCACAGCATGCTG
>DDWC01000151.1 GCA_002345475.1 Firmicutes bacterium UBA2296 | reverse complement strand
CCGGGTATCTTCAGTTCTCCGAGGATACGCGGGTTGGTGGGAACGCTAAGGTCTATGACAAATAGCGGATCAATCATCTCGAAGGTAACCAGGTAACCTTTGTCACCCATGAAGCGAGCTGAAAAGATGCGCTCTCCGGGGGCGATGTTCTCGATGCGTCCCACTGTGTTCATAGCCATATCCATTACATAGAGGTTATTGGTGGTGCGCTCAGGCCCCCAGGAGGTGGTGGCAATACGGAAATGACCAGCGTGCTGATCCATGGAAAACTGGTTCAGCACATTACCAGGGACAGTTCCCTTAGCCGCGTACTTGACCTCAGTGCCCTCGATACCGAAGCGATACACAGTGGTGCCGTAGGTTTCCGAAGTGTAACTGGGAACCGCCACAAAGAGGTTGTCCAGTGACATATAGATATTTTCTCCCGCACCGAGAAAAGCCTCGACCACTGTCCCGGTGCCATTGTCTTTCAGGTCCAGAGAACCGATAAGCAGATAGCTTCCTGCGTTCTGCCCCGGGAAGTAGCGGATGTCAGCGGGGTCGACAGTGACAAAGTCTTCGCCTACGGCGCTGTCGCGCAACTGCGGCAGGATGATTGGTCCCCACCAGTTCGGGTAGCGGTTGGCAATGATGAAGAGCCTGCTATCGATCTTGCGAGAGGTAAGGTAGTCGCCGTCAATCTCTACTTCGCGAATCTTCGCAACATTGTTTATGTCGCTGATGTCAAAAATCATGGCTTTGGTGGTGCCGCTGTACCAGTAACCCGGCCATCTAGGCATTATGCTCGGCCCATCGGGCGGCATGACGTCAACAGGCTCATCGGCTCCTGGTTCGATCGGGGGTTTGACTTCCACAGGTACCAGAACGGGTTCCGTTGGCGCCACAGGATCTACAGCCTGGCCACCGGTTGCCGGTAAGTCCGCGGCAGGAGGAGGCGGTGCCGGTTCTGTCATAGTAGGCGCTCCTGCGGGAGCGGAGGGTGTGGTGCTACCCTTTGGATCATCTATAGGATATTCTTTGATGTCAGTTTCGGGATTAAACTCCCTCTCGGGAATCATCAATTGGCTACGTCCAATGACAACCAGATGTTCTTCGTCCAGATAGAGCTCGCTGGGCATAAAACCTTCGTCAGTGAAGGTAATGGTCGTCACTACCCTCAACTGATTCGCCGGGTAGGCGTCAAAAATCGTTACCACGTTGCCGCGCACCTGATAGATATACTTGCCGTCTGTCTTGACGATGTCCGATTCGTCCACCCCAGCTACCTGTGTGTTGGTCTCGGAGTAGTTGCTACCCTTGGAGGAGTTGTCGCCAACGGATTCCTGAGGTGCTGATGGAGCCGGCGCCGGTGGCGCTTCCGGAAGAGCCGTCACGGCGTCACCGCGGGTAAGTCCGGGGTAGAAGTTGTAAGAACCGGAGAGCAGCGCCTGCAGGTTCGATAGCGTGCCGACTACCGGCAGTGCTTCTGGGTCATACTGACCCACGAAGGCCACCTTGTTCTCGGCATCCCAGCCAACAGTATGGCCAAGCTCCTCGACAACGCGGACCGGGACATAGGTGAATCCGCCGTAAAGCAAAGCCGGTGTGCTGGTACGCAGCAGGCGATTGTTAATCACCACATTGACTGACTGGTTGTCACCTACCTTTGGTCCGACGCGGAGCAGGTCGCTGACCTGGCTCAACTCTGAATTGAGCAGGACAGTGAGGGTGGCGTCATCCCACCCGATGCGCACTCCCAGGGTTTCTTCAAGTACCCTCACGGGCAAATAGACCCTGCCCTGGAACAGCACAGCGTTCCCGCCACCGGGGCCCATAAGTAGAGGTGAACCGTTTATGACGAGACGCGATTGTATAGCCCCAAAACTTGTAGCATGAGCAGGTACCACCTGCCCCACCGTCAGAATCAGGGCCGACACTAGGACAAACGCCCCTATGCGCATTTTAGTGCTTAGGCCAAACATATGACCATCTCCTTATATCTTGCTTGTTATGTCTATTATGTACTGCTACAAGTGTAGACGCAATTATCCGACATTTGTTCCCGGAGCCTAATCTTGCAGAAATGCGGGGAATAAGTGCATCGAGAACTCTTTTCAGTGAATAGTTACTCGTGTGATTAGGATGTGACACGGATGTGATTGGCGTAATCTATACTGTAAACAAGGAGACAGCGAGGAGGGCTTTTATGGACGGGATCCGTTACAACGTGGAGTTGCTAGTTAAAGTATCCTCTCGGCCGGGCTCCGAACTTGCGGGGGAAGCAACGTTCATCTTCTCCGACGAAACCCAGCATTTCAGTTCCATTATGGAGTTGGTTGGATTAATCGAAGAAAGAACGTGCAGGGATTGCCCTCATCTGGAACACAATTTCCGTAGCTGGACCAGGGCACCCTCGAAAGCCCCGCGCGGACGACAAATCGAGTCCGAACGACCGGAACAAAACCGACAGACTTTTCACCTTAGCATTCAGTTCGCCGAGAACTATACCTGGCAAGGCAAAATTCAATGGCTGGAAGGGAGGAAGAGCCTGCACTTCAGAAGCTTTCTTGAGTTGATACGGCTTATGGACGAGGCAGCACGAACTGCAGCAAGCGAAGTCTCGGCGTCGATAGGACTTTAGTAACAAGTAGATAAGGATTCGCAGAGCGAATCCGGAACCTGAAAAGGGCAAACCCGTCGAAAGACGGGGACGCAAAGCCAGGAGTCTAAAGCGAGGGAAGGCCCCCGCTATGATCGTCCGGTTGCCAAATGAAACTAATTTGGCAAAGGAGAGTTGAACAATGAAAACAACTAGCAAGAGAATGCTCGCGATTACAATGGTCGCTATGCTGGTACTGGCAGGCATATCACCTGCGACACTCAATGTGGCGAAAGCGGAGACTATTAGTACGGTGACCCTAGTACGCAATAACCTAACGGCGCTCAATGGAGTTTACTCAGTCCCGTTCTTAGGAGGGACCTTCTACTTCGTCGCTGAGCAAGGCGGAGGAAATTACTTTAGCTGGTATTCTGAGGGTGTTTATATCACTGAAGTAACCATCGATGCCGCTAGCGCAAATACCAGTCCCGTTACGAGAACCTACCCAGGAGGATCTATGGGTCCTGATCCTGACCCGCTTGACCCGAATGCACCCCTTTTCTTCATCCCAGGGCCGTCGGGAAATCATACCGCACAGATTAAGACCATTACAATCAACGGGTTCCCGGTTGTGTCGCCTCCCCTGAACACGCCTCCGGTAATAACCCTGCTAGGCGATGCAACGGTTAATCTCACCGTTGGCGACATCTACAGCGACGCAGGCGCCACTGCTCTTGATGCTGAGGATGGCGATTTGACAGACGATATCGACGTTGTTAACCCCGTCAACACCGCCGTTGCCGGCACCTACACAGTCACGTATAACGTTGTAGACTCCCAAGGTCTCGCCGCAGTTGAAGTCACCAGAACGGTTATCGTATCGGAAGTCCCCCAGAACACGCCTCCGGTAATAACCTTGCTAGGCGATGCAACGGTTAATCTCACCGTTGGCGACATCTACAACGACGCAGGCGCCACTGCTCTTGATGCTGAGGATGGCGATTTGACCGACGATATCGACGTTGTTAACCCCGTCAACACCGCCGTTGCCGGCACCTACATTATCACATATAACGTTGAAGACTCCGAAGGTCTCGCCGCGGTGGAGGTCACCAGAACCGTTATCGTGTCGGCCACCGCTCCTCCATCACCACCACCCGGACCGCCGACCGTATTCTTCTACAACATAGTCGCAACCACTGAGGGCGGCGGCACTGTTGGCGGCGGTGGAACATTCTCCTTCGGCGCATCTACTTCGGTCAGCGCGACCGCCAGCGAAGGATACACCTTCCTTGGATGGTATGAAGGTGGCACACTTGTAAGCACCAGCCCTACCTTCGGTCTCACCGTAACGGGCTCCAGAACGCTAGTAGCGGTATTCGAAGAAGACGAAGTAGAGATTCCGGAGGTCGAAATCCCCGAGGCACCAGAAGAGCCTGAAGAGCCCGTAGTGGAGGAGCCAGAAGAAGAGATCGAGCTTGAAGATCCGATTGTCCCCACCGCTCCTGAGCTTCCCGAGACCGGCGAACTGCCCTTCACCATCTTCTACGGCCTCGGCGCAATGATCAGCGCAGCCGGTATCGTAGTTGGCAAGAAGCGCAGACGCTAGGATTTAGCCGACAGCTACCAGCCTCCAGACGCCAGCTAGAAGCAATAGGGAAAGGCGCTAGACGTTAGACGCTAGACAGCCGACAACAGAGGACTAGAAACTAACGACTAACGACTGACGACTAGCAACTAGCTACAATCAATAAACAAACACAGGCCCGGGGTTGATTCCCCGGGCCTGTCACATTCTGATCACAAAAGTTCCTTCATATTATTGCGCAATTGCGTCTCCCATGATATATTGAGCCTAGATCCATAGAAAACCAGCTAAAAGAAGCTTTTCAGCGACAATGGCAAACCATCGGAAACGGTGGGACGCAAAGCTAAAGGGCCTGAACCCCGCAGGGGGCACGGCAGCCAGCTACCGAAAGGAAAGTTTTTTTGTTCTCCGTTTTCGCTGTCACTTGTCGCTAGTTGCTTGTCGCTTGTGGATTGGTTCTCACCATACCAGGCTCAAATACCAAAGTACACCTCCTACAAATGTGATTTATGTTCTTTGTTTTATGATTTCCGTTTAATGATTCATGTCTAATGTCTCACGTCTAATGTTTCACGTCTCGTTTCATGTTTTTGTTTTTTGTTTTTTGCTTATTGATTAACTCCGCTTCACCGACAATGGCAAACCATCGGAAACGGTGGGACGCAAAGCTAAAGGGCCTTAACCCCGCAAGGGGCACGGCAGCCAGCTACCGAAAGGAGCACATATTGTGCGTAAGTTCGCTATTCTGTTAATCGCCGCACTGCTGATATCCATTCCGGCTTTCGCCATCGGGAACCAACCGGTTGCCGAACATACGGCGGTAGTTGCTGCCGGGTTGATAGATAACACGTCCACGGAGACTGTTGTCACAGTCGAAGTCACGGCAGAGGTCGATGAGCAGAACCTTACAGATACCGTCGAGGGCGAGGAAATTGCTTCTGATGAAATTGCTGCCTCTCCCGAGCCGGCCGCTGAAGAGCCCGCACCGGTTAAGACAACAGCAGTGGAACCTGTGGCAAAGGTCGCCGTTGTCAGCACTCCCGCTCCTGTGGAGGCAAAAGTCGTGCCGGTGTCCATCGTCACCGTTGCTCCCGCCGCCCCTGTCATCGCAGAAACAGCTCCTGCCGTTGAAGAAAAACCGGTTCTCCTTACTCCCCCCGCCCCAGTGGTTGTAACGGCCGACATGCCCCTTATTGACACCAGCAAGGCAAGCCAGGGTATAGTTACAATAAACTACTCCGGGACGGCTAAGGCCAGGCTCGAGGTGCGCAAAGGAGACGCAAAGTACTACTACAACCTGTACAAAGGTCAGGAAAACTTCCCGCTCCAGTTGGGCAGCGGACAATATACCATAACGGTTTTTGAGAATACCACGGACAACAGGTATCGCGCCGCAGACCGCAGTATCATTGATGTCTCCATAAGCACGGCAAACTCGGTCTTCCTGGCTTCGGTTCAGGAGATCAAGTGGTCGGAGCAAAGCCTAGCTACGGCAAAGGCACGGCAGTTGACTTCATCGCTAAGCACCGACCGCGAAAAATTCGAAGCAATTTATCGCTTTGTGGTGGCCAATGTTGATTACGACACCCCGAAACTGGCTACACTGACATCGACATACCTGCCCAGCATTGATCAGACTCTGACCTCCGGAAAAGGTATCTGCTATGACCACGCTTCACTGATGGCAGCCATGCTGCGCAGCTTGGGCATTCCAGCCAAGCTGGTCAAGGGTTATGCCAGCACGGTACAGGGATACCACGCCTGGAACGAAGTTTATGTGGACGGGCAATGGCTGATTGTAGACGCCAGTGTGGATGCGCAAAGACGCGCCCGGGGAGCAGAAATAACCATGATCAAGAGCTCCGACGTATACAAGAAAACTCTGGAATTCTAGGACTTCACCTCCTCCTCATAGCCCCAAGCCACTTTCACCTCCCGGCAATCCCTGCGTCAAATGGCGCAGGGATTGCTGTCTCAACAAACATGAACCTTTTGGTGAGAATACCACAGGGTGGTATAATGATACTTATAACAGGTTTCAACGGGAGGTGACTGGATTGCGTAGCGATAAACACAAGGAGCGAAAACGGCGGTACATTTCCCTTGCTCTGGTACTGTGCGGCCTTATGGTCATGGTCTATCCCCATGCCGCGCAGGTATATAATGATTACCGGATGCAGTCACTTCTCAATGACATTGACCGTTCTGTGTCACAAACCGGCGCTTTGCCTGAAGACCGCTCCACCGTGCGCTATCGCGAACTGACAGAGCTGTTCGAAGATGTCGGTCAATACGAAGACCAGCTGCCCGAAGACCCGGAACCCGCGCCGGCCCCAACTGAACCCCCGCCCCCCGCGCCAAAACCCACTGGCGCCTTATTGGGCACAATATCTATCGAGAAGATAGGCGTACGTATGCCGGTGTTTTATGGCGCGACCGACGCCAACATGGCGATTGGGGCCGGCCTTATCGAAGGCACGTCGGCTATTGGGGAGGTAGGTAACGCCGCTATCGCGGCTCATCGCAGCAGAAAGTACGGACGTCAGTTTAACCGCCTGGACGAGATGGAGCCTGGGGACCTTATTGTGGTGGAAACGGCTGCACGAAAGTACACCTACCGGGTGTACAAGAAGCACATTGTTCTGCCCACGGATATCTCCGTGCTGAACCGCAGTCGCACCCATGCTGTGCTGACCCTTGTTACCTGCGAGCCAATCTACCCGGCAACTCATCGCCTGATTGTACATGCGGTGCTAATAGACGGTTAGACTCAGCGGCCCGCAAGATCATTGACCTTTCATTGATAATTCGCACGATTTTGTGCTTGTCTTCATTTCCGTGATGCATTTTTATGGTAAAATAGACACATCATTATCGCCGGGCGACACCAATGCATAAGTCCCCTGCAACTGTGAGGTGAGAGCAGTGACAGAACACCCCAGAGCGCTGGACATCCGTACGTTCGGGCAGTTTGAAGTGAGACGAGCAGGCATTCTGCTTACGCAGGACACAAACAGGTCTCAGAAGATGTGGGATCTATTTAAGTACCTGCTCACCAACCGCAGCCGCACCGTTTCGCCGGAGTCCCTGATTGAGGTATTGTGGCCAGAAGAGGACTACGAAGACGCCAAAGGTGCCTTGCGCACTTTGGTCTACAGACTGCGCAAAACTCTGTCGCTGGAGGGTGAGCTGAAGGACGGCATCACTTCCGTAGGTGGCGGATATATGTTTGCCCTGTGCGACGCCTGCTTCCTCGACTCCGCCGAATTTGAACGTCTCTCGGCGGAAGGCCGTATGTCAGGAGACACAGACGCCCTGGCCCAGGCCATTTCGCTTTATCTGGGTGACTATCTTAGTGACGCCACATACATCGAATGGGCCATAGCCAAGCGGAGCTATTACCGCCGGATGTTCATTGAAACAGTAAGTGAACTCATAAGTCTCCACCGCAAACAGGGGAACTTAAAAGAAGCCGACCAGGCCTGTGAGCAAGCTTTGCTCATCGAGCCCCTTGACGAGCATATTAACCTTAAGTANNCTCAGGAGCATTACACCCAGTTCACCGCCCGCCTCTATCGGGAGATGGGCATCAGACCGTCCCCTAGTCTCAAAAGCATCTATGACATGATTAAAAAGCGTCATGGCCATAATGGCAACGCCGAAACCCCGGACGCGCCATCAGGACCCGGCAGCGACGGTGCACTGGTTTGCGCCCACGATGTGTTTGCTTCGTTGGCCGAACTTGAGAGTCGGCGCGGAAGCCGCAACGGCTATGGGGTCTTCCGTGCAGAGTTTGGCCTGCAGGGGCCCGACATCAACGACAGTACACAGGAAGAAGCCATGGCACTTCTCATCAAGACCATGCGCAAGGGCGATGCTCTGACCGCACAACCGGGTGGAGAAATCTCCATTCTCTTAACTAACCTTAACGACGATCAAATATCCATTGTCATGAACCGACTGCGGGCCAGCCTGGAGACATGGGCCGACCAGCGCAAGCTGGAGGTACTATCGGACTACCAGCAACTTTAGAGCTTCGGGAATCGACAGCCTGATTGAACTGATGATTCTGATACAAACGCGGCTACCCGTATGGGCAGCCGCGTTTTCCTTTCCTGATGCGTGGTTCCTCCGATGGCCTCAGTATTCTCTCCGGCGAAGTGGTGTTCCATCCGCACCCATCAGGTTCTATCAGGTACTATCAGGCTGTCGTCTTCCACATCGTAATTCTCAAATCTACCCACCAATCGCTAAGCGCTAAGCGCCAAGCGCTACGAGAGCACCAGCCGGCTCCCCCGCCCCCCGCTTTCGGCGGGAATTACCGTGATCTTACGCTGAACGCGTTCCCGCAGTTCCGGCACATGGCTAATCAGTCCTATAGAAATATTCTGACCCTGCACCCTCTCCAGGGCGCTCATAACCACGTCCAGAAGCTCTGGATCCAGAGTGCCAAACCCCTCATCGAGGAAAAAGAACTCCAGAGGGTAGCGGCCACGCAATTGTATCTGCGACGAAAGCGCCAGGGCCAGGGCCAGGGAGGTGACAAAGGTCTCGCCACCGGAAAGAGTGAACACTGGCCTTAGCATGCCGCCTTCGGCGTCATCCCTGATAAGGAAACCACCGTCCGTAGCAACTTCAAGGGCGTAACGATTGCGGCTGAGGTGCCGCAGCCACCCAGTGGCGACCCCGGCAATATTATATAGATGTTCGGTGGCCATAAACTCCACCAGGGCGTTACCGCGCAACAGGGATGCAAGTTCATCCAGCAGGCCCTTCTTCTCCCGAAGAGGCTTTGCTTCAACCTGGATTGTCATCAGTGCCTTATTACGCCTTCTGACATCTTCCAGCGCGGCTTCCGATCGGCCCCGGTTCTCCACAGCCGATTCATATCGGGCCGCGTTTACCGTCGCCTGAGCAACCAGGAGCTGCCACTCCTCGGCCGAGACACTCCTGCCTGCCAGTTCACCGTACAGCCTTGTCGCCTCATTGGCATACCTGAGGATTTCCCTGCGGTGTGTTTCGACGGCAATGCGCCAACCATCCAGGTGTGGCCGCTTCTCCACGGATTCCTTCCATGTAGCAAGGTCTGCGAAACCGTTGCTGGCCAGAGACTCGTTCAGGCGCAGACTTAACCTTTCTGCTCCTTCTCTGCGCCCGGACAGTGCCTCGGTGGCCACCGCAGCTGCACGCTTGCTACGGGCGGAGTCTTCTGCACACTTTCGCTGGGCTTCTCCAGCTTGCGCAAAGGTGTCCCGCAGACGGGAGAGTTCTTCTTTCGTTTGTTGGCGGAAAACACCTGCGGAAACTCCCTCAGTTAAAGCGCTTATTTCATCCCGATGCTGCGCCTGCTGCTGGCCTAGTTCTTTAACACGATGCTCGGACTGACGCATAAGAGATTCTGCATCTGCCAGATTGCGCAGCACCAGGCTCAGTTCTGCGCGCGTGGTCTCAAGGTCCTTCTCCTTGCCGCGTATGAAAAGGCTGAGTTCCTCGACTCTGTGGTCCTTGCCGGCCACTTGGGCAGCAAAATCGGTAACATCGGCGCCTCCCAGCTGCTGCTTCAGTTCCTCAAACCTGATGCGTTCCTGTTCTACTTCATCGGCCAGCAGTCCGACACGCTCGTCGCTCTGCGCCAGTTCCTCCTGCAGACGCGTGACGGCATCAAGATGCCCCGCTACGACCTGTCTGGCTTCACTGAGCCCGGTCCCGGCGGTCTCCAGTTCTGCGATAAGGCTTTCAACGCGGTTAACCAGGCCTCTATCCCTGGGCAGCGCCTGACCGGCGCGGCTCACAACCGCCTGCTCCTCTTCACGACGGGACTGAAGTCTAGCACCTTCCTGGCGGAGGCGAGCCAGTTCAGCCTGAGTCGTCATGTCTCTCTCACGCAGAGCCGTGGCCTGATTTATCATCCGACTGTGCTCGTTACGTAGGTCACGCAAGTGGCCCTCGGCCTCGCCGAGCAGGGTTATGTCATCACCGATGGCGGGGTTCGGGTGATCAAGCGAACCACACACCGGGCAAGGCGCGTCGTTCTCCAGTTCGCGGGCCAGCGACTCTGCCATTACCCGACGCCTCAGCTCTTCCAGGGATATCTCAGCTTCAGCAACTGCAGATGTAAGCTCCTCGAGTTTCTGCTGGGTGCTGTGTCTATCTTTCTGCAGCTGCTCGTGATTTCCCTCGATGCTCCCCAGTGTCTCGGTGTTCACGGATAGCTGCCTGTCCAACTCTGATGCGTTTTTGCTGGCAGCATCCATCTCCTGAGCGGCCAGGCGAAAGCCAATCAGGACCGACTGTAGCTGGGCATCCTTGGGCAAGCCCGGTTCGTTGAGTATCTCCTGCTTCTCCTCTTCCAGCCGACTATGAGATACAGTGGCCTCCGCCAGAACTGCCTTCGCAACTCTCAAGGCCTCTTGCCGAGCTTCCAATGCCCGGTTCTTCCCGTCCCGCTGTGCATAAGCCTCATCCAGCTGCCTTCTCGCCTGCAAAAGACGCTGGAGTGCCACTTCAGCCCTCCCAAGCACGCCCCTCAGCTTCGGATCAACCCGCAGGCTGTCAAGCTCTCTCTTCAGCTCCGCAAGAGATTCAGTTGATACCTTAGCTTCTCTGTCGAGAGTTTCACTTTGCGTAAGCAAATCGTTGTGCCTGGCGGCCGTCAGCTCCCGCGTTTCGCACTGTTGCCGCATCTCTTTGTCTAAGCCGGCCATGGCCCTTTCCAGGTGTTCGGCTCGCTCTGCGTCCATTAGCCTGCGCTGCAAGGTCGGCTCAGCCGCCTGCAGCGATTCTGCCGACGCCTGCAGGGCTAGTTCCGCTTCGGCCAGATCCTGCGCGGCCTTGGCTTCCGCCTTCTGCGCCTGGGCCTGACGTTCCAGGGACTGAGACAGCAGTTGCTCCGCCTCCAGAGAGTCCTCGACAAGTTGCTCGATGGACAACCCTTTCTCCAGGCAGGCAAGGTCACGGGCGAGATGTTCAATGCGCGGGGAATCAAGGTCAAGTTCGGCTCTGCGCAGCTCAACCTTGGCCAGGGTTTCCTGCAGGTCGACTATTCTTCTGGCGCTTTCCCTTGCAGACTCGGAGGATTGAAGTTCGGAAAGGCTCTCAGACACCTCGCTTCGGGCCCTGCTCAGTGCGTCCTCGGCCGCCCTGACCGCGGCGTTATCGGCATCACCCAGGCTTTGCGCGCGTATATCCAGTTCACGTAGTCTGGCGTCTATACCGCGCAGTTCTGACTGCACAACAGCCATCAGCTTCTCACCGTACTCGCTCAAACCAAATATTCTCTCCAGCATACCCCGCCGGTCCTTGCCTCTCAGGCTGAGGAACTCGGCAAACTTACCCTGAGGCAAGACCACCGCCCGCGTGAAATCGTCGACTGACAAACCCAGTATAGACTGGACCGACGCGTCCACGTGAGTCACTTTATCGGCCAGAACCTCCGCTGTGGCTCCAGAGAGGCAGGTGAGCCGCGCCAGTCTGCAGGTCACTGCGTCATCCCTTGAAACATACTTTCGTTCTACCCGGTAGGTCTCCTCTCCCTCGGCGGTTCCCAAGGCGAAGGTAAAATCCACCGTGGCCGAATCTACGGCTTTGTTCACAATACCCTGAAGTCCCCCGGGTGCCCGCTCCACCTTGCCATATAGAGCCAAGGTTATGGCGTCTATGACGGTGGATTTGCCGCTCCCGGTGGGACCAAAAATGCCAAACACATTGCCATCACAGATAGCTGCGAAGTCTATTACCTGTTCCTCTTTGAAGCTATTTAGCCCGCTCACAGACAAAAACACAGGCCTCACTGGCCCACACCTGCCTCTTCCACAGCCACTCTGTCGGCGAGCTCGCCAAAAAGGCGCACCAGATCCTGGGACGGTTCGGTACCCTGGCGTCGATGCCGATAGAATCGGGCAAACATCTCCGCCATTGACAGGTCGGATAAGGACTCCGCCAACGCCATATCCCTGTCTCCGGTCAGAGTACAGCGTATGTTGACGGTGCCGCTGTGTGCCAGGCGCAACTGAGTCAGTTCTGCCGCGCTCAGATAGCGTGGCGAGTGAATGTCCAGGTCTAGCCACACCATGCGACCATCCAATGCCTCCAGCCGATGCACGGCCTCCTGCACACCGTGCAGACAGGTCCAACGCTCAAGCGGAATGCCGGAACTGAGGGGAAACACCTTGACCAGCGCCTTACGGCCAGGCCTGACCTCGATAATATTGACTGACTTGCTATGCCCCGCCTCTGAGAAGCTGTAGGCCAGAGGTGACCCCGAATAGTGCACAGACGTTTCATCGAGGCCAGCCCTCTGAGCCCGATGCAAGTGACCGAGTGCCGTATACTGAGCTCCCACTGCCACATGGCCCGCCTGCACTGAATATGCGCCACCCAGCTCAATTGGCCGTTCGGAATCGCTTACGGCCCCTCCGCACACATAGAGATGTGAAACCGCCAGGTTGATGGTCTCCTCGCGGAACAGCTCCGCCTGCCTGCTCATCAACGATCCCACAGCAGCCGAGTACGCTTCGCGCAAGTTGAGCTCGCTCAGCTCTGCGCTGAGCACCTGCTGCAGGCGAGCCTCGGACGGATAAGGCAGGGCTGAGACCACTGCGGTCTCCAAACACCCGGGAACGCCTAGTTCCAGCCAACCCGGCCCACTGCCGTGAAGGATTATTTGCGATTCGGATATGGGGCCGGCGACAGTCTCTCGTGGCAAACCCATAATGAAAGCGCCCCGCCGCATGGCCAGAGGCGCCACCGCGCGCAGCCTGTCCGGACTGTCATGATTCCCGGCGATGACCACCACAGCCCGGTTTCCCCCGGCGGTTAAGGTGTCGAGAGCGCGATAATACAGCTCCTCCGCCTGAGCTGAAGGGTTAAAGGTATCAAAGACGTCTCCGGCCACCAGGACCAGATCCACCTTTTCGTCTTCGCAGATGCTGCAGAGTTCCTCTACAAAATCCTCCTGCTCAGCCTGTCTGCTTCTTCCCTCCAGCGCCCTGCCCAGATGCCAGTCTGATGTGTGAAGTATACGCATATGGTGCCTCCCCCGTTATCTCTTTCTGCGATGCCTGTACATATACCACAGACAACCGATCGCTGTGCCCCAAAGAAAAAACTGAACGTCCCAGGATAGCGTTGGCATTCGATTAACCCCCTGAAAAAACTGCAGTGTTGGCCTAGTCATTACTTCGCCGACTTCGCATTCATCTCCTGTACTGATATGATAAGCGTAGCCAGGAAACACGGGGCGCATGAAAAAAGTGAACTGGAGTTTCGTTGCTGTGAAGGGAGTGGACGTTTTTGCCGACTTTATCAGGGGTCCATCAGCAGACTTTGGCCTGGGCTGTCCTGCTATTTGTTTTGGCGGCACTTGTCACAAAACGCGTACGATATGATATAGCCTCCTTTGCCGGGCTACTTGTACTGGGCCTGTTTGGCGTTGTCACCCCGGTACAGCTGTTCTCGGGGTTTGGCAACCCCGCGCTTTTCACGGTGGCGGCGGTTCTGGTGATGAGTGAAGGCATTGTGGCCTCGGGCCTGATGGCCGGCATGGGCCTGGCTATAGCTCATCGCTTGCACAAGCCGGAGACTCAGATCCTGTCGTTGTCGGTTGTGGCCGGGCTCCTTTCTGCATTCATGAACAATGTGGGAGCCATCGGCCTGGTTCTGCCCACTGCAAAGCGCATGGCGGCAAGAGCAGAGGCATCCCGCAGTTCCTACGGCATGCCCCTGGTGTACGCGTCGATCGTGGGCGGGTCCATCACCCTGATCGGCACAGCATCCAATATTCTCGTTTCGTCGCATAGAATGGCAGCGCTGGGTGCGCCCTTTAAGATGTTTGACTTTGCTATTCACGGCATGGTAATGTCATTAACCTGTCTGCTGCTGTGGTTCGTAGGACGTCTCTTTGGTTACGATCCTATGAAAGAGCGGGACGAATACGGGCGGCGCAGTGTCTCCGCACCCGACCCTGAGGGCATAGGTGAACAGGGACTTGGCGAACCCTACTCAACGAGAAGCAGGAAAAAGACTATATTGACGCTGCTGGCGACCGTCCCCGTAATCATACTGACCTCTATGGGTATCCTTCATTCTTCCGTAGGTTTTGGTCTGTCGGCCGTAATCCTTATTGCCGTCGGTATTCTGGAAATAGACAAAGCGTACCGCTCTCTAACCATGCCGGTGCTTATCTTCATCGGCAGCATGATTGGCATAACTGCGGCTCTGCAGAAAACAGGCGCGTTGGACACTCTGGTGTCTCGCATCGCGCCTGCCCTGGTGGGATTGCCCCCGCTCCTCGTGATCTGGATCATCCTCAATCTAACCACCATATGGTCCAACATCCTCGGCAATACCGTTGCCGCCGTGCTGATGGCTCCTCTGGTGGTGTCACTGGCCGGTACTGGAATAATAGGGGTGACTCCTGACAGTCTGCTCATGGCCGTCGCTGCCGGTGCCAGTCTGGGTCTTGTACTGCCCACTCACCAGGCTACCATGGTGACGCAAAGCCACATGCACTTTTCAT
>DDWC01000228.1 GCA_002345475.1 Firmicutes bacterium UBA2296 | reverse complement strand
CAAGCCCTTCAGCCCCCGCGAGCTGGTGGCCCGGGTGAAGGCACATTTGCGTCGCATGAACATGCTAGCTTCCCAGGACGAACAGGCCGACTCGCAGCTTGGCTTTGGTCCCATTGTCATTGACATGGCCAAAGTGGAAGTCCGCAAGAGAGGCGTGCCCCTTGACCTGACCGTGCGCGAGTTTGAGCTACTCAAGTACTTGGCGCTGTATCCCGGCAGGGTGTTTGATCGGGAGCACCTGCTTAAAGAAGTATGGGGTTATGATTATTTCGGCGATGGTCGAACCGTGGATGTGACAGTAAGGCGGCTGCGGGAAAAAGTCGAGGATGATCCCAGCAACGCCAGCTTTGTCATGACCCGGCGAGGCGTCGGATACTATTTTCGGGATCCCAAAGGAGAGTAAAGATGCTCCGTAGCCTACAATGGCGTTTGACCCTGCTCTATATATTGCTCATCGTGCTGGCTATGCAGCTGGTGAGCTTCTATCTCACGCAGCGCCTGGAGGAATACTATCTTGATGAGGCTAAGTGGGCGCTGCTGAATAGTGGCTCGCTGGCGGTGGAGTCGCTGCAGCGAGAGTTCCGCGAGGGCCCCTATCCCCGTGATCTGGCCGAGCAGGTAGTCAACAGCTTGCGAGGCAGGGACGAGGAGTCAATCATTTTGCTGGTGGCCGAAGACGGTGAAGTCGTGGCCACCTCTCTTAACAATGCCGCTCAATCGTATTATGGTCTGAACATTTTGGCCTTCGCCACCGTGGCTGAAACGCTAGATATCGAACGGCGCGATACCAGCGAAGGGATTCGCACAGACGAAGGCGGACGGCGGTACTATACGGCGGCCCTGCCCCTGGAGGGGGAATTGCTGGTTGATGGAACAGTTGTACCCATCAGCCTTCTTTTCGTGCAGGAACCACTGGATCATACCTACCGTGTGTTGCAGGATGTGCGCATGAGACTACTCAATGCCACTCTCCTGGCTATTGTCGTAACCGCTATTCTGGGCGTGTTGGCGGCACAAACCATCATCCGTCCCATTCAGGAAGTCACCAGCAAGGCCGCACGGTTGGCTGAGGGGAACTTTGACCTTGAGGTGAAGGTTAAGTCACCGGACGAAATCGGCAAGCTGGCCGATGTCTTTAACTACCTGACAGCTCAGCTCCGTGCCACGCTGTCGGAGTTAAACAACGACAAGATGAAGCTGGAGGCCATCCTGACGCAGATGACAAACGGCGTTGTGGCCATTGATTCCCACGGGAAGATTATCCACGCCAACATTAGGGCGCGCGACATGCTGGACCTGCCCCCAGAGGGAGCCGATATAGGCACTATACTGACCAAACTCAACCAGGGCAGTCTGGACAGATTATTGATCGGCAGCGGACCAAAGGTAGCAGAGGTTAGTTTCACCGAGCCCCAGGCCATATCAGTGCGCTCTTACGCCGCTCCTTTTCACGCCGCCGACGGGCAGATTTCCGGTGCCATTATCGTTTTGCAGGATATTACCGAGGAAGAGCGTCTGGAGCAAATGCGCCGGGAGTTTGTGGCTAACGTGTCCCACGAGTTACGCACTCCCCTGACCACCATCAAGAGTTATGCCGAAACCCTGCTGGAAGGCGGTCTGGAATCGCGGGAGACATCAGGGCGCTTTGTCTCAGTAATCAACGACGAAGCCGACCGCATGGCCCGGCTGGTGAAGGACTTGCTGACACTGTCGCAGTTTGACTTTCAGGGCAGTGTCATGAGCAAAGGCGCGGTACTCCTGGATGAGCTGATTCTCGATGTGGCGGACAAGCTGGCCATGTCGGCGCGTCGTCGAAATCTGCGTTTTGGCACCGATTTCCCCGAGGAGCTGCCGGCAGTTCTGGCCAACTCCGATAAAGTGGAGCAGGTGTTGGTGAACATATTGTCCAACGCCATCAAGTACACCAACGAGGGCAGTGACATTGCGGTGGGCCTGCGTGTTCAGCAGGGATTCGTCGTTACCTCAATCAGAGATCAAGGGCCGGGCATTCCGGAAGAGGATCAACCGCGCATTTTTGAGCGTTTCTACCGGGTTGAAAAAGCCCGGGCTCGGGAACTTGGCGGCACAGGCCTCGGTCTATCCATCGCCAAGCAGATCGTGGAAGCCCACGGGGGACAGATTGGCATCAACAGCGTGCCGGGTCAGGGAACCGAGATCTATTTCACCCTGCCGGTTTATGTGCCTCCGGCCGAGGAGATGTCGGACTATGCTTGAAAAGCTTAAGTCACTAGTGTTACTGCTTCTCGTGGTGTCCAGCGTTTTTCTGACATCGCAGCAGTGGACAGCGGGCTTTGCCCCCATAATGCCTGGCGGCTCGGGGCCCGAACAGGATGAGCCGCAACCCCTGGACGTACTGTCCCCCTGGCTTCTTTACATCCACAGCACCGAGGGCAGCGAATTGTTTGGCCCGGGGCAGGTGGGATTTGAACAGTCCTGGCAGCTGTTTCGCGAGATAACAGGAGGTTTCCACCTGGTCAGCATCAGGCAGGTCGGCCCTGCAGACTGGGAGTCTATGCTGGCTCAGGGGGCGTTGGAGTTTCGCCTGGCCGGGCGAGTTCAGCTGCGCATGTGGCTGGAAGCGTTAAGCATCCTGCCCGCAGAACTGACGACGGCCCATTTCTTCAACCACATACTGCTTTCGCCTGGCTCCAACGATATCTTCTTCCGCGATTCCCACACCGGCATATATCTGGCTTGGGAAAACATCATGACAGAAAATCCCGTTGATGCCTTTCTGCAGCGGGCTGCGCAGTGGACGGGTCAGAGCATACGCAGACTTGAGGACCCCCACCGCAACTCGGCAGCGCCCTGGGTGTACGTACCCAGCAACCCTGGCATCTGGTATGAACTTTGGGTGCGCAACGAGCGTGCCACTATTCAAAGCACCGTAAACGGATTTTTCAGCGACTTGTCTCTGGTTCGCCGGGTAGGTGAGAGAGACGGGCGCACCATTTTTACCGACGGCAGAAAGTCGGTGCATGTGGATGCCTATGGCGGTTTCGAGTATGTGGAGCCGGCCCAGTTCTTGNNCAGGGCTATTGCTCTCCCAGGGGCTTAGTTTTGTGGCCAGACACGGCGGCTGGCCCACCGAGCGCAGGGTCAGGCAGATGAACGTAACTGACTCGGCACAGGTCCCCTATGCTGAGTTCGAATTTATTACCTTCTTTCGAGTGCCTGGCGGCGAGCTGGAGATAGGACCGTCGCTGGTTCCTCTTGTTTCCTGGCGCCCGGAAGTGTCGCTGCGCGTCAATGAGCGCAATGTATCTGCTTATGAGAGATTTGTCTATGCCCCCCTGAGACTTGGCCCCTGGCCATATCGGATTATTCAGGGAGAAGAGGCCTTGCGCACCCTTATCTTAAGAGGCCACGAAGGCGGCGAGATAACCAGCATGTACCTGGCGTATTATCAGCGAGAAATACAGACAGAAGAACTATTGTTTCCGGTGTGGGTCATTGAGAAGGGCATACAGCGCTTTATGGTCAACGCCTTCACGGCCGATTTTGTGGAAGGCCCTTAAACGAAAGGAGGTGCCGCGATGGATTGGCCGCGGGCCAAGACGATTCTTATCGTCTGCTTTCTCATTCTAAACGTTATACTGGCTTATAACCTGTACATAGAGCCGCTTCTGGAAGGGGACTCAGACAACATCAGCCGCAGTCGGTTTGACTCCATCATGAACGTGTTGGGCCAGAACAAGGTCAGCATCGACACCGCGGTGCCCCGTAACACACCTAGACTGGCCTTCTATCGCGTGGCCCTACACCCCTTCAGCGCCGAGGAAATATTTGCCTTGCGCAATGGGTTGCTGGGTCCCGACGCCTCCCTGACGTCGACTTCCGCAGTGCCTGACGACAACAATCCTGCCGGCTTTATGCTGGGACAGGAGGACATGACCG
>DDWC01000181.1 GCA_002345475.1 Firmicutes bacterium UBA2296 | reverse complement strand
TCGACGAAGAACAGCGCTTTGGCGTCAAGGACAAGGAAAAGATCAAAATGCTGCGCTCCAGCGTCGACGTTCTGACCCTCACCGCCACCCCCATACCCCGTACTCTGCACATGGCCATGATTGGCCTGCGCGACGTCAGCGTCATTGAGACGCCCCCCGAGGACCGTTACCCCGTGCAGACCATGGTGGTGGAGCACAGCGACCTCATGGTCAAGCAGGCTATTGAGCGCGAACTGGAGCGGGGCGGACAGGTATACTACGTGCATAACCGCGTGCGCACCATCCGTTCTGTGGCGCAGTGCCTGCAGCGACTGGTGCCCGAGGCGCGCATCGCCGTGGGCCATGGGCGCATGTCCGAGGACAATCTGGAGCGCATCTTTCTGGATTTTCTCGAAGGCGAATACGATGTCTTGCTCAGCACCACGATCATTGAATCGGGCCTGGATATCCCTAATGTAAACACCATCATCGTGGAAGACGCCGACCGCCTGGGCCTGGCGCAGCTTTATCAGCTGCGCGGGAGGGTAGGCAGGTCCACCCGGGTGGGCTATGCTATCTTCACCTTCAAACCGGACAAAATCGTATCCGAGGTGGCAGACAAGCGTCTGTCGGCAGTGCGCGAGTTTACCCAGCTGGGCGCGGGCTTTAAAATCGCNNAGATCCGCGGCGCCGGCAACCTGCTGGGAGCCGAACAGCACGGATTTGTGGCCTCCGTGGGTTTCGACCTCTACTGCCAGCTTCTGGCCGAGGCAGTACAGGAGCAGCGCGGCAGGAAACCGGAGGTGAAGCCCGAAGTAGAGATTAAGCTGGCCATAGACGCCTACTTCCCCTCCCGTTACATCCGCGACCCCCGCCTTAAGGTGGAAATGTACAAGCGCGTGGCCGGAGCCACCAGCGTGGCCGAAATTGAGGATATCCTCGACGAGCTGCTGGACCGTTACGGAACCATGCCCGACCCCGTGGCCAACCTCTTACAGGTGGCGCGTCTGCGCATACTGGCCCGTGACCTGGGTGTTACCGTCATCTCGCAGCAGGACAAGGGCATTCTCTGCCGCCTTTCTCCTCTGGCTAACCTCACTCCGGACGCGGTGCTCAGAGCTTACGGCACTTACCCCGAGCTTTCGGTACAACAGAGCCGAGGTTTCGCCCTGTTGTGGAAGACCGCAGAGGGAGACCCCACAGCTGCTCTGCCGCGCCTGATTGCGGCTTTGAGCGCCCTTTTGCCCGACGAAGCTCCAGAGGAGCCAGCAAACCCGAAGGGAAGCGATTAACGGCATGATACACATTGTGGGACTCGGCCCCGGCGCCCCGGACAACCTTACTTTGGGGGCTTACCGACAACTGACAACACCCGGACGCACAGTCAGGTTGCGCACCGGAAGACACGCCGTGGCAGATTACCTGCGCCTTGCGGGAGTGGAGTTTGCCACCTACGACCATTTTTATCAGCAGGGCGAAGATTTCGCCCGTGTTTACGCTGACATTGCCGAGGACGTGCTATCCTTGGCCGCAAGCGGCCAGCCGGTGGTTTATGCTGTGCCCGGCAATCCCTGGGTGGCCGAGAAGACAGTCGATCTCATCTGCAAGTTAGCCCGCGAGCGCCATCTGGCCGTGGAAGTGTTGCACGGCATGAGCAGCCTCGAGGCCGTATACGGCGAGCTGGGCCTCGATCCCACGGCGGGGCTGGCTGTGCTGGACGCCCTGGACGGCAGCGACATGCAGCTTAACCCCGGCCTGCCCACCCTGATCGCCCAGGTATATAACCGTTTCGTGGCCGCCGATCTTAAGCTCACTCTGCTTGAGCATTACTCGCCTGATCACCCCGTAAGCGTGGTTACCGACGCCGGTACCGAGTCCGTGCGACAAGTCACTCTTCCTCTGCACGAGCTGGATCGCCGCGAGTACGGGCACGCCGAGATGGTTTACCTGCCTGGCTTCAGCGCTCCTCCCGGGCCCGGACTCAGGCTGGAGGAACTGGCCGGCATCATGGAGCGCTTGCGCGATGATGGCGGTTGCCCCTGGGATCAGGAGCAGACCCACCAGAGCCTGCGCCCCTACCTCATTGAAGAGACATATGAAGTTCTGGACGCTCTGGACGCCGAAGACCCGGCCAAGCTGGCCGAAGAACTGGGTGACCTCATGCTGCAAATCGTCTTTCACGCGCAGATTGCCGCCGAAAACGGCAGCTTCACCCTGGCCGACCCTCTGCGGCTCATCTGCGAAAAGCTGGTGCGCCGACATCCCCATGTCTTTGCCGACGTCATGGTCTCGGGCAGCGGCGAGGTTCTGGCCAACTGGCGGCAGATTAAGCAAGGGGAACGGGAAAAAGACGGCTCTTGCCCCGGTAACATCCTGGACACAGTGCCCCGCGCTTTCCCGGCGCTTCTCGAAGCTGCCAAGGTGCAGGCCAGAGCCCGCGAGGTCGGCTTTGACTGGCCGGACATGGAGGGCCCACTACAGAAAGTGCGCGAGGAGCTGGCAGAGCTACTGCAGGCCGTGGCCGAAAAGGACGCTGCCGGCATCCTGGAAGAGCTGGGTGACCTGCTTTTTGCCGTGGTCAACGTCTCTCGCTTCGCCGGCGTCGAACCGGAAAACGCCTTGCGCCTGGCCACAGGAAAGTTTCGCCGGCGCTTTGCCCAGGTGACCGATTTAGCTGCGCAGCGCGGTATTGACATGAATGAGGCTACTTTGGCGGAATTAGACGTCCTTTGGGACGAAGCCAAAGAAAAAAGGTAGTGCCATAAGCAGGAAATGAGCCCTCGTTGACGAAGACAGTAAGGCTCCCAATATACTTAAGGAGGTGTAGTGTGTGAACAAATCTCAACTGGTGGATGCCGTTAAGGAACAGACAAGCCTCACCAAGAAGGACATCGAACTCGTAGTCAATACTTTATTTGACACCATCGCCACCACCCTACAGCAAGGCGACAAAGTAGCTATCGGTGATTTCGGCACTTTCTCTGTCAAGACAAGGGCCGCCCGCAAGGGTCGCAACCCGCAGACTGGCGAAGAAATCGAAGTTGCAGAGGCAAAGGCTCCTGCATTCAAGCCTTTCAAGTCGCTGAAAGACGCGGTAAACAAGTAACGATACCGCCTTTTCATCAGGGTTCGCTG
>DDWC01000079.1 GCA_002345475.1 Firmicutes bacterium UBA2296 | reverse complement strand
TGATTGTAAACAGTGGCCACCTGCCACACCATCCGAACCAAAGCCGACAGGACGATAAAGGCGTCCAGTTTGCCGTATTGAGAGATGGAAGTGGCGATAAAGACACCTTTGCCGATGTCCTTAATTCGCGCCGTGGCAACGGCGTCAAGATCCCGCAGAGCCCCTTCCAGGCTCTCCATGTCCTTGGCATCTATCCTTTTGTGCCGAACATGGATGTTCTTTTGCAGGCGCAAGGCTATCTTTTCCAGGTACTCGGCATATTCCGGCCCCCCCTCAGGGGGTGCCACCAGAATGGGCGGCAGCCGCCAAAACATATACAGGGGCACTGCAATGATTGCCAGGTATAAGGCCATCAGCCCGTAAAGCACAATTTTGCCCCATAGAGTGTTTGTCCCTCCCGCCAGACTGACTACCTGCGCAGTCTGGTTTATGACAAAGAGGATGATTAACACGGCAAAAAGAACACCGACCAGCCTAAGCGCAGTGCGTGTCTCCCGCAAGTTGCTCACTCCTCCCGATTGACGCGGTCGTATGTAATTGTTCAGTTCTTTAGACGCTTGGCCATGATTATGTCAGGCTTGCCCAGTCCGTTGGCGTCCGGTATCACTCCGACAATGCTGTAGCCGCTCTTCAGGTAAAATTCATAAGGATGCCGCCCTGGATTGGCAATGCTAGTGACATGCCCGCACAGGTCATCATAGAGATTTACCCCGCTCAGGGTGGTCTGCCCGAACTCGTCATCTGTGCCCAGATAAAGTGTGATACCGCCGCGACGGGCAACCTCGGCCTCAAGGGCCTCCGTCAGTCGCGTGCCAATACCCCCAAACTGCAGGTCTTTCCTGACAGCCAGCGGATGCAGCTCCCAGCCGGTGCAGCCATACTGGGGCATGGCCCCCGCAAACCCCACCACACGGCCTTCCACCAGTGCGACTATTGCCACCTTGCCTGCCTCCAGGAGGCTCTCCACTTCACCCTCGGCGCTGTCGCCATAGGAATGGGGAAAGGCCTCGCGCAACAGCTCGGCCACCGCCGTCCGATGTGCTGTATTATCCGCGTTAAGGGAAACTATGTCCATGCTTTGCTTTCACCTCTACTAAACTAAGTACGCCCGGGGAACTTGGTCTGCTTCTGCTCATACATCCTTGCGTCAGCAAGCCGGATTAGCGTGTCAATGTCCTCACCGTCCGCAGGATACCGGGCTATACCATAACTAATGCCACACTGAAAGGGTATATCACCCAGTTCGTCACGAGTCTGCGCCATTTCGTTCAGAATGCAGTTGAGACGTTCCGACAGCGCCTGCGGATCTGTCTCGAAAAACATCCCCACAAACTCGTCTCCACCGTAGCGGGCCATCAGGTCGCTCTTGCGTATGGCCCTTCTCAAATTAGAGGCGCAGGTGCGCAAAACCTGGTCTCCTGCCAAATGGCCTCGGGTATCGTTAACACGCTTCAGTCCATCCACGTCAAACAGAGCTACGCAAAAGGATTCGTTGTAGCGCTTGGCTCTTTCCAGAACAGGACCAAAGTGTTCTTCGAAGAACGCACGATTGTGAAGCCCGGTCAGCCGGTCGAAACTGGCCAGGAACGACTTTTCCTGGTACAGCAAATGATTGGAAACAGCTATCTCTATGTTATCCCGCAGGAAGGCCATGGACTTCTGGTCATCATCGTCAAAGGAGTTGGTTTCCACCGAGTCCACGCTGATAATGCCAAACAACTTCCCGTTGGTGTATATGGGAGCGGAAAGAGCCGACTTGATGTACACTCCTTCGCCGTAGGCGGTTGGTATCAAGTGATAGGGGCCTATTTCAGCCAGATCCGGAATATTGATTACACCCTCTGGCTTCCCTTTGCTCGCTTTGTAGTGAAAGGTGCGTGACAACGGCAAGGAAAATTCCTTCACGCTGTCACTGTAGCCTATGTAAGAAGCGACCCTCATAATGTCGCCTTCGCCTCGCAGCATAATGGAGCCCAGAGATGCCTTACGAATGGCTTGCAGGGCGTTTTGCAGCACCAGTTGACACATATCCTCCAGGCTGCCCATGCGAATGATATTCTGGGTGACGTTCAGCATGATTTCGCGCAACTCGGAAAGGCGTGACAACTCCTCCGCAATCTCGTGTTTTGCCGAAATATCGACCAGCTGAGCCAGAAGCCCGCGTTCATTCTCGAAGCAAACTTCTTCGCCGCGTATCTCCACCCAGCGGGTGTGGACTCCAGGAATTTCAAGTTCCAGTTCGCCCTTGATGGGGGTCGACAGCATAGCGTTGCCGTCCTCTGCGGCATCTATCAGCCCCTGCTCCAGGAAAATCCCAGCCAAAGCCTTGCCGGCAAAGTCCTCCCCCAGTTGGGATGTTCTGAACATCTCCCGCGACGCCCTGTTGAGAAACAGTGTTCTGTCAGGTAAGAACAGTACCAGGGGAAAGAAACCTGGCAGAGTCAGTTTTGCCAGGGTATCGCTGTCTAGCTGAAGCAGCCCGTTCGTTTCGCGCACTAGTTTCACCCCTTGTATGAATAACCGCAGACTTCGAAGTCCCATCTCCTTCACTATTAACTTCCACAAGTCCCCGATGAAACCCTGCAATCTGCATGACCACCGTCATGTCATGTTATGACTGCGGTTAGCTGTCTGAAACCACCATGTGCTATATAATTCCCTTGAGGTGATACTTGTGACCATGATTAATGTCGACAACGTCAGCAAGAACTACGGTGCTCTGCGCGCGGTGGATGGTCTTACCATCAGCATTGAGAGCGGCGCTGCCTTCGGACTGCTGGGTCCCAACGGGGCCGGCAAGAGCACGACCATTTCCATGCTCAGTGGCCTTTTCCCTCCCGACACAGGCAATATCAACATTGGCGGATACGATCTGTGGCAGGAGCCCATGGCGGCCAGGCGACTGATGGGAATTGTACCACAGGATGTGGCTCTCTACCCAGCTCTCTCGGCCCTGGAAAACGTCGCCTTCTTTGGCCGTCTCCACGGACTGGCAGGTGCGCCTCTGCGCAAGCGCTGTCAGGAGGTCCTTGAGCTGGTGGGGCTGTGGGATCGCGCCAGAGAACCGGTAAAGACATATTCCGGCGGTATGAAGCGGCGCATAAACATCGCGGCCGGTCTGGTGCATAGTCCAAAACTGCTCTTATTAGATGAGCCCACAGTGGGCGTGGACCCACAATCGCGTCGCGCCATCCTAGATGTCATCAAGGAACTGAACGGACAGGGGATGACTGTTCTCTACACCAGCCACTACATGGAGGAAGTCTCCGAACTGTGCCGCTACATCGCGGTCATGGACAAGGGGCGAATCATCGCCCAGGGCACACAGGATGAACTGCACATGCTGCTTGGCGGCGCGGATTTCATCAGGGTTGAGACTTCAGAGCCCCTGACCGACGTCTCCTTTCTTGAAAAAATACCAAATGTGCGACAGGTAGCTGCAAAGGGTAGCGAGCTAACCCTGACCGTGCCCAACGGCGGTAAAGCTCTGGCCAACATAGTCAGCGCCCTGGCAGCGCAGAATATCGAAATCAGCGGGGTTAAAGTCGAACAGGCTAACCTGGAGGCAGTCTTCCTGCACCTTACCGGGCGCACCCTGCGGGACTGAGGTGGAATATGACTTTCCTTCACATAGCCGCAAAGGATCTGCGTCTGCTGTTTCGCGACCGCAAAGCACTGCTGACCCTCATCGGAACTCCTATTCTGCTTACTCTCGTGCTGGGCACCGCCTTGGCCAACATGTGGACCTCTGAGACACCGCCTTCGCGAGTGCTCTGGATCAACGAAGATAGCGGCCAGCTTGGTCAAATGCTCATCGACGACGTCTTCACACTGCCGGGCATTGCCTCCTGGGTAGTCCTCGAGGAAGCGACTGATAAGGACGCGGCTCTGGACAGAGTTCGCCGGGGTCAGGCTACAGTATTGTTGACCATACCCGAGGGTTTTTCCGACTCTGTCGCTGCCGGTGGCGCAGTACTCAACGTCTACCGCGACCCGGGTAGCTCAGTTCGCGCCGACGCCATCACGCAAATAGCGCAGCGCTTCGCCATGGAGCTTTCCGTGCGTCGCACCGTGCACCTGGCGCTGGCGGGCCAGGGGGTAATTGCAGAGGCCGGCCAGGTTGAAGCCGCACTGGCACAAATTCGCCTTGATATAGAGCGGGACAGCCTGGAGGGGGCCGTGGCCGGCACCAATCGTACCTACGCGCCCATGGACTACTATGCCGCCAGCATGGGTGTTATGTACCTGCTGTTCACCGTAAGCCATGGCGCCACCACCTTTCTGCGCGAACGCGAAGGCGGCACTCTGGCGCGCATGTACCAGTCACCGGTAAAGGCAGTGTCCATTCTTGGCGGCAAGTTTGTCGGCATCTACATGATTGCCCTCACCCAGATTGTCTGCGTGGTAGTGTTCACTTCCCTGGTCTATAGAGTGAACTGGGGCAACCCGTTGGCTGCCGCCGGACTAATCCTGTCGGCTGTAGCCGCCGCCAGCGGCCTGGGAGTGATGATCGCGGCCATCAGCAAGTCAGCCGCATCGGCCGATGCTCTTGGCACCATGATCGTTCTGCCCATGTCGGTCCTTGGCGGCAGTATGATGCCACTGTTTGCCATGCCCGCTGCTGTGCGGTCTTTGGCGCGCCTCACCATCAATGGCTGGGCCCTGGAAGGGTTTACCCGGGTGATGTTTGAGAATGCTCGTCTGGCCGATGTTGGCCAGAACTGCCTGGTTCTGCTGGGCGCTGGTTTGGCCATGCTATTGGTTGGCGGAATAAGCCTTCAACGCAAGGGGGTCGCAGCATGAAAAACGCACTGATTATAGCGCTGAACCACCTCAACAACCTGCGCAAAGACCGCCTGGCCCTGGCTTTCATGTTCATTCTTCCCCTGCTCCTGGCATTTGTCACCGGACTCGCCTTTGGCGGCGGATCTTCGAGCGGCACTTACGTCATCCCTGTGGCCGTAGTCGAATTGGATGGCGGTGCTTTCGGGGCCAGAATCGCTGCCGTTTTTGACCAAGAGCCTTTTGCGCGCCGGGATGTCGGTGAAGAAGAGGCGGCCACGCTGTTGCAGGAGCGAGCCGTCAGTGCCACCGTAATCGTTCCTGCCAACGCCACAGATTTGTTGCAGTCAGGTCAGAGAATCTCCCTGTCCATACTTCAGACCGTGGCGCAGGAAGGCCCGCGCATGGTGGAACAGCACCTGAACGCTGAGCTTTCCAGGATCCGCGCCGCCGCAGCTGCGGCCAGCCTGGTCAGCCAAAATGGCATCCAGGACTGGCAGACTTCATTCGCCGCGGCTTATGGGGTGTGGGCCCTGCACGAGGATCCGGTGAAAGTCTCGGTGGATACCCTTGGCACAGCACCGGTAGCCAACCACGCTGACGGATACAACCTTTCCTCTCCCGGTTACATGGTCATGTTCGGCCTGATGAGCATTACCGCCGCCGGTGCCGCCCTGATTCTGCGGGAACGCGAGAGCGGAACACTCAGTCGCCTGTTATCGGCTCCGCTCAGCCGTGGGCAGTTGATTCTCGGCAAAATGCTTGGTCTGATCTTAACCGGGACCGTGCAGGCCTCCGTCCTGGCCGCCGCTTCGGGGCTTCTCTTCGGCGTCAGCTGGGGGACAAGCCCGCTGACTCTGCTGGTTATCATCGTGGCCTTCAGCTTTGCGGCCGCGGGTCTGGGCATGTTTCTGGCGGCGTTGTGCAAAAGTGCTTCACAGGCCAGCGCCGTGGGAGTGCTCACCGTACTGGTGCTGTCTATGCTGGGCGGCATCTGGTGGCCCATGGAACTTATGCCCCGTCAGGTGCAGCTAATCTCCCGCCTGGTACCTTCAGGATGGGCTATGGCAGCTTTTACTGACATCATTGTGCGGGGAGCGAGCCTGGGCCAGTTATGGGTTCACACCGCGGTCCTTGCAGCCTTCGGCGCCGTGTTCGCCACCCTCGGTGTGCGGTTCTTCCGTTACCATTGACGCAACAAAGGACAGCAAAGATACAGTTTAATGTTCTTAAAGAAGGAGCCTTCTGCAGTGTAAGCAGAAGGCTCCTTCTCTGGGTATCGCATCGAATAGCTGCGGAACGTCGAATATCAGAAATGATAATCCGACTGGTAAAGCGCGATTAATCCGGATGGCGTCATTCCAGTATGCCTTTGTCTTTTAGAACCTCGATCAGGGTCGACACCGCGGCGCGGTCGTAGCGAAGGCCGGCGTGGCGCTTCAGCTCCTCCACTGCATCCTCTACACTCTTAACAGGCCAATAAACCCTCTCTGCGGTCATTGCGTCGAAGGCGTCTGCAACGGCAAGAATTCCCGACGACTGAGAGATAGCGTCTCCCTTCAGGCCCTGCGGATAGCCCGAGCCGTCCAGGTGCTCGTGGTGTTGAACAATTATCTCCCAAACATGTTCTCCATCCTCGATTTTACCCCTGATCAGCGAGTCTCCGTCAATTACGTGTCGCTTCATGACCTCGTATTCTTCCGGGGTCAACCTGTCAGGCTTGTTGAGAATGTCGTCGGGGACAAAGACCTTGCCAACGTCGTGGAATCTGGCGGCATCAAGCAAGTGTCGTAGCAGCTTGCCGGAATAGCCCATGCGGAGGGCCATTAACCTGACAAGATGCTGTACTCTTAACGAATGTTCCCCTGTGAAATTGTCTTTGGCCTGGATGGCCTCCAGTACTGCGTCGGTGGCGGTCATGCGCTCCAGCGTACCCCGCAGGGCATGGACCCGGTAGGCATGGACGAGCAACCGTGTGCCCTTGTTCACATGGACGTGCAAGTCTTCGCCGCCGGATTCCAGCGCCACCAGATCGCCGGGGAACAGTTCTTTGCCCTCTGCGACCAGCCTCAGTGTGCCGGTCCTGACTTCATAGGTCTTTACGCCGCTGTCCGACCTCGGTGCCACCAGATAGAAGTATCCCTCATCGTACTCGTACTCCAGCACCTCAAGCTCCGGTCCGGCGAAGAGTTTTCTCACTGTGATGTTGCCGTAAACCGTTACGAAAGTCTCCATGCTTTCGCGCCCTAACAAAACTGTGTATCCTCTTCCCATAGAATCACCCCGTATCAAGGAGAGACATAGTTAACTCATAATTCGCGTTGATTGCGACAAATACCTGTGACGTCAGATCGAAGGCCCATTATTATTTTGGGAAGAAATCGCAAAGGCATCCCTGTTGAGGTGCTATCGGGCAGACTGCCGGCCCTCATGCTCAAAATTGCGCATGATAGTCTCCTTCACCGTGATGAGAGCATTTGGCAGCCCCCCCGGAAGCTGCAACCACTGAACGCTTACCCAGAAGCAAAGGGGACAGTTCTTTTTGCTTCCTAAATCATTGTGCGGGGAGCGAGCCTGGGCCAGTTATGGCTACACACCGCGGTCCTTGCAGCCTTCGGCACCGTGTTCGCCACACTCGGAGTGCCGTTCTTCCGTTACCGCGAAAACAACGACAACTGCGGGGGAAGCCTAGGGGACTTTGCCGCCAGCTTCCTGCTACCGAGCGCGTAGTGGACGCGCACCACCAGGTTATCGCCCATACCGGGCGCACCCACCAATACGAAAGCAGCGGGCCACAACCTGCTGCTTTCGTTAGTTAGTATGCCTGACCCAGATCGGCCTACACGGTGGGCAGGGTTATCGTTGCCTTGAACAGATCCCCATCGATATCGATGTCTAACTTCCCCTTTTGCAACTCGACGAGACTCTTGGCTATGGACAGTCCCAGGCCGGAACCGTCGGTAGTGCGGGATTCGTCTCCCCGTTTGAAGCGCTCAAAGAGTTCGTCGGCGGGGATGTTCAGTTCTGTGGCGGAAATATTCTTGATGGTAACCTGGACTTCGCCTGCCAGGGAATTTGCGGAGATATACACTCGAGAACCAGATAACGAATACTTCAGAGCGTTTGTGAGCAGATTTTCTATCGCCCTCCACAGTAGCTTGCCGTCCGCCTTGACGTATAGCTCATGGGAAGGTGATTCAAGGCGAACATCGAGGTTTGCTTCTTCGATTCGATCGGACATCTCCCCTAGCCCCTGGCGCAGCAGTGAATCCACGTCAATGCGTTCAGGGTTAACAGCGATGTTACCACTGGAAGCCTTCGCAGCCTCAAACAGATCTTCAGTCAGTGATTTAAGGCGCAGGGACTTCAACTCCAGTACGTCCAAGTACTTCGGTGCATTTTCAGAGACCAGTCCCTCCGTCCTCAGCAAACCAACATAGCTAATAATGGAGGTTAGAGGAGTTTTGAGGTCGTGGGACACGTTGGTTATGAGCTCTGCCTTCATGCGCTCGGATTTCACTTCGCGGGAAACGGCGGTGGCAAGGCCCGCTGCCATGTTGTTGATGTTATCAGCCAGTTCCACAAAGTCTAAACAGCCGTGGGCAGAAATGCGATGTGTGAGGTCACCGCTGCGGATCTGTCGCGTCCCGGTAAGCACCGCTTGAAACGCTGCAATCTGCCTGTTAGTATAAATCAACGCCACCACACCCGTCCCTGCCAATAGCATAGTCAAGGTCAGTGAAGGCAAAGGGCTCCTTGCCGTTAACGAGGCGGCGATTCCGAAGGCGAAAAAGCTGATGAACACAGAGTATCCAAATAGCATTAGGGCAGCCCTGACTCCCATTGAACCTGACCTTAAGGCCTGCCGGACCGTTTTATCCAGTAGAGACTTGGCGAGTCTGATACACCCGGTTAACAGTCTTACCACCAACGTGTGCTTAAGTGCCTCCCTCCGTTTGACCCTCTTCACTACCATGGTGCCATAGGTTAAGGCAGAAAGGGCAGCCAGAGCAATGAGGGTCGCGCCCAGGGTTAGGGCGACCGAAGTCCCGGTTTCATGATAGAGTCGCCACTGGCCTGCCAGCCCTAGAAGACACAAGGTGAAGATGACACCAAAGACTGCCAAGGCAACGTCCAGGTACAGCCTATCAATGAAGGATAGCCTTATCTCGTCTGAGCCAGCCACATTTCCCGCGGTGTAAAGAATATACCCCGTTCCAAACAACCCCATGAGCAGGCCACTCAGGGCAACGTAGAAATTTCGGACACCGCTTTCTCTCTTCGCGTTATAGTCCGCCACCACAAGCTCGTATGTCTCCTGGGACAGCCCCACATACGCCGCTCCACCGTCGCTCAGGTTAATCTCGATGTAGCCAGGGAGGCTGGCAAAGTGCGCGCTTGCGTCCTCTACGTCCCCTACGGAGGAAAGCAGTGTTCCATCAGGGCGAACTGTATAGTACTCCACTTTGTAGGGAGCTGTTAGCCTGGCGAGGTCCCTCTGATACTGTGAGCTGGCCGGATCTCTGCTGCGCATGGTTTCTAGCAAATGAGAGCGGTTTAGGAGCAAGCTGGCCTGATAGGAGCTATCTTCAAAGTGCTCTGACATGAAGGCATACTCAAAATTCATGATATCGAGGGTTCCGTAACCCACTAGCAATGCCCCTGCTAAAGCCAGCAGCAAAGCCAGAAGCTTAAATGTCGGCAAGAGGCTAAAACGCCTCAACTTTATATCCAATGCCCCACACCACCTTTAAGTATTTTGGTTCCTTGGTATTTATCTCTATCTTCTCGCGGATATGGCGGATATGAACGGCAACGGTATTAGCGGGGCTGAAAGGTTGCTCGTTCCACACCTGCTCATATATTTGCTCAATGGAGAATACCCTGCCCGCGTTTTCGGTGAGCAGCCTCAGTATCTTATATTCCACCGGGGTGAGCTTAACTGCCTCCCCGTCTACAGTTACCTCTTTACGGCAGTCATTTACCGTAAGTCCACCGCTCTGAAAGACGCCTTCTACCCGGACCTGGCTACCCAGCGATGTGTAGCGGCGTAGCTGCGACTTGACCCGGGCCAGCAGTTCCAGTGGATTAAAGGGTTTTGTGACGTAATCGTCCGCCCCCATGTTTAGACCTAGGATTTTATCTGTGTCCTCGGATTTGGCGGACAGCATGATGACGGGAATGTTATATTTCTCTCGTATCTTCAATGTAGCCCTGACACCATCCATAACAGGCATCATGATGTCCATAATAACGAGGTGTACGGATGTACTGCTCATCATGTCCAGCGCCTCCCGGCCATTAAAGGCGGACAATACGTTGAAACCTTCGTTTTTAAGATATATTTCTATGGCTTCAACTATCTCCTTGTCGTCATCGCACACCAGTATGTTCATTTTCATGCTTATACCCTCGCTCTCTTTGCACATCAGTCATAATCCTAACACATCCCCTCGCTGTTAGTTACCACCTGATTATAGCCCCGCTTATTTAAGGCTAGAGTAAGCGAATCCTTAAGGCTTTCTTAAGGTGGGGTAGAAAAAAGCCCCGTTGCCGGGACTTTTGATGCTACAACGGAAATTATAGCGATACTGCCAGAGGGATATGTTCGGTTACGTGACTCCTCCTTGGCAAGGGCCACCAATGCTCATCCCCGCTACTTCGTCCCGGCCGTCTTATCTGAACTGCCGACCTTCCTGCTGACAGATGCGCATGATGGTGTCCTTGCCAGTGATGAGTGCGTTGGGGAGCCCCCGGAGGTTGCAACCACTGCCCGCTGAGCCACAGGTTATCAAGCCCCGGAAGCAAAGGGGGCTTGCACAACCAAACTATCGCCCATGCCGGGCGCAGGACAAAAGCAGCAGTGACATCTTCTCCGCCTCAGGCGAAAGAGCTGTCACTGCTACTTCGTTATCACTGTGTCGTGCCAATCTTGCTTTACGTCCTATCTTCTCCTTATGAAAACAAACCCACCCGGCGCGGCCAGCAGCAGAACGGACCCAACAGCTAGCAGCCAAAATGACATTTGTCCTCCGCTTTTGGAGCTTAGATCCACGCCTCGTTCTGCCAGCTCGCCGGTGATTTCCTGCCGCACGCTTTCCGGCCACCGAGCTAACTCACTAGTGATTGCGAAAGTTCCTACGGAGGTCCCCAATCCAGTGGCCTCTGCAGTCTGACCACCAACGAGGCGCACCGGTTCACCGCGTGTGGGGGTCAGTTCAACCTCCCCTTCCAAAACCTTGACCCTTGACGAACTCCCGTCCTCGTCGAGGACGAAAATGGTTCCCTTAATACCTGAGACACCTTGTGACATTTGAATGTCCATGCTGCCGTCCTTTAGCATCTGCTTAACATTGGTCATGACATGCCCTGTAAGCAGTTCAAAGCGGCTCTTCTCGTCTCTTTGATCACCGATCCTGATGATGGAGTTGGGTCCCATATAGAATATTGTATTGTCCCGCAGACTTAGGATCGCGCCACTGTCGGGGCCGGTTACAATAACTGATTCGATATACAGATCAACTCCAGGGGCGGCGGAAAAACTGTCGTCCCAATCGGCCGTCTCCCACACCATTACTGAGCCCCACAGATCGTTAAAACCCACACCTGAGCTAATCTGCTGCCCTGCCAATTCTCCGAAATCTTCAGGTCTCGGGGCATAGCTGCTGGTATCAGGGAGGTTAAGGCGGCGGCCGACGTTAACTAGCAGCACTCGTCCCGCTCCCAGAACACCCCGGTCGTGGCTTGTGTTTTGTGCCGCAGCCATGACTGTTGCCATCCGGTCATAATTATATTGTGGGTCCCGGGGGAAGACACCGGTGATCCGCACCTGCTCAGAAACTTTGAGAACCATGCATCCTCCCGACGGATCCAGACTCTCCACAAGCTGATACAGCTCGTGCACTTTATGATAGATATGTATGTTGCTCTGTGCAACGGCGCTTTCAGGCAACGGTGGATCAAGAGTCTGATTCATGCTGCTGGTAAGCGCCTGCACGGTGCCTTCCGTCGCGCTCACCACCAGGACTGCTTTGGTTGTTTCTCCGCTTGAGTTCGTGTTTGTAACCTCTACCGGAGCTGTGCTCAACTGCACAGCCCGCGCTGCGCCAGAAACCTGCGTCAACTCCGTTACTACCTCGCTCCAGGGCTTCTCATACACTAACATCTCTGAACTGCGCTCAAACATTGTTGACGAACTTGGCCACTCGGTTGACCCATTGACGTATGCACTGACGATAATGGTTTCAAAGGAACCGCTGCCGGCGCCGACAGGGATCAACCTGACCGAGGCAAAGTTGGTTGTCAGTTCTGCTATCTCCAGCCGGCGCTCCTGAGCCACGGCCAGGCCGGGCGATAAATTCGCCATAAGGACACACAAAAATAGGATTAACGCGAGAAGCTTGGCCGATTTAGTCACGCAAACACCTCACCTTTCCTGGAAACCACAGGGCAGGTTCCATCGCATTCGCACGCGATAAGAACTAACCCTACTGCTTCCCATTCTTTCCATAGCGTAGCTATTCTATGCGCCCACCCCCATTCCCTGCCTCAAGCAACGATTCGGACTAAATGACGGCAAAGGAACTGAATAGTGGCGTGGCTACGAAGCAGTGGGGACGGTTCTTTTCGCTTCAGGCAACACGAAGCAAGAAGAACCAGCCTGCTGCTCCTGTGCGAGGCAGGATTATCGTGACCCGTATATTCCCCCGCTTATCTGCTGAACTGCCTACCTTCCTGCTGACAGATGCGCACGATGGTGTCTTTCCCTGTGATGAGTGCGTTGGGCAGCCCCCCCGGAGGTTGCAGCCACTGCCCGCTGAGCCAGAGGTTCTCAAGTCCCTTAATACGCCCGCTGTGATTCAACTCTTTGCCTGTGAGGGTCGGCCAAAAAGCCATAAAGGCTCCCTTGTAGGCGTTGCAGTAGCGGGTGTAGGTAGCAGGAGTGGCCACGTCCAGCAACGTGAGCTTCCCCTGCATTTCCGGGAAACGGGTGTGAAGCGCCCCGAGAACCAACTCGCCAATGCGCCGCTTTTCCTGACCATAGCTTTCTTTGTCTGTGTATATTTCTTGCCAGTAATCCAGCTCTGGAGCAAACTGGTTGATGGCCAGGGTCATTACTGTATGCCCAGGAGGAGCAAAGTCGGATTCATAGCCGTAATGGGTCAGCTGCAGATAGTCCAGCGGTTTGCCGCCGGAGGAAATATCGAGACCTTCGGTCGGGAACTTCATGCTGCGGGGTATATGGTCCATGCTCCCGGCATACCCCACGCCGACATATATGTTCGAAGCCAGGGGGTAGTCTCCCGGGTTACCGAAACGAAGTTCATAGGCGGGATCTGCATACTCTCCGCGCAGGAGTCTCTCAAAAAATACGGCGGCATCACAGGCAGCCACGAAATAGTCTCCTGTTAAGACATTCCCGTCCTGACAAACAGCTGACGCTACCCGCCCGCCTTCTATGACCAGCTCCATCGCCTCACGCGATGAGTGCACCTCGCCGCCTAAAGCCAGGTAT
>DDWC01000159.1 GCA_002345475.1 Firmicutes bacterium UBA2296 | reverse complement strand
CTGTAGCTGAAGTCCCCCACCATAAGTGCGCGAAGCAACACGGCTGATGCAAAAATCAGGGCCACAGCATGGACTCCGGCCATCGCTCTCCCTGCAAAACGCAGTCCCGGCAGCGACTTGCCGGGACTCCACATGGCAAGAAAAGCGGCCGCAAGAGCCGCAAAGAAGGAAATATAGAGAAACAGTGCACCAATACTCATCTAGCTGCCCTTCCCGTCCGTGTATTTCGAGGGGCACTTAACCAGCATTCGGGAGGCCAGGAAAGTGCCGTCCTCAAACCTGCCAGCCACCACGACGCTCGTAGCATGCTCCAGGTTGTTCGGCTTGGCACCATTGTACACAACCTTGGCTGTGGTCCCGGATTCGTCGGTGAGATGGAAAGTCAGCAGGTTCCGAGTAGCATCAAAGGAGATGCTGTCGTAGTCCAGTGAGCCAGAAACCTGCACGGTACGGCTGGTCTCGGCCGCGGCAGCAAAAGAAACATAAGGATTTAGCGCCGAGCGAAAGGCATAGCCGGCAAAGCTTCCAAACAGGAGGATTATCACCAGAACTATCAGAGTACGGCGCTTCATTGCCGCCCCTCCAGTTTACCTATGCGCTTGTCCAACCGCCACGTATAGTAGAAGATGCCCAGCCATGAGATCAGGCTGACTAACATGACTATATAAAGGTCGCTCATGATCATCATTCTCCTTTCCAATGCGCCGATAAACGGTGCATCCGGGCCTCCAGTTGATATATCCAGAAATATAGCCCACTAAATCCGGCCAGCGAAGCCAAAAACACCTGTAGCATTTTGCTGTTCATCTCCAGCTTGCCCGCAGCGTTAACAATTGGGTCGGGGTGCAGAGTGGGATAGAGACGCGGGACCACAAATACCAGCAGTGGGACCGACACAAAGGCAAACATGCAGTACACCGCCGCCAATCGTCCCCTTCGCTCAGGGTCACTGATCGATGACCGCAACATGAAGTAGGCTCCGTATATGAGCAGCAGCAAGAAAATTGACGTCTGCCGCGGATCCCAGTTCCAGTAGACCCCCCAGGTCTGCCGAGCGAAGATGGCACCGGTCACTGTGGCCAAAATGGTGAAGACAAATCCTATGTGCGCGCTGGCGTGGGCCAGCGCGTCAAATTTCAGGTTGTTGGTTCGCAGGTAACGAACGCTGTCTACCATGGCCACCAAGTAAGCCAGAACGCTCACCCAGGCCAGGGGGATGTGGAAATAGATGATGCGTGACAGTTCTCCCAGACCTTCTGCCGGCGGCGCATATAGAAACGCGGCCACGATTACTGCCACCATATAGGCGCCGAGGGCTAACTTAGCGTACATCAACAGGCCTCCAAACGAATCTAATTGTGCCAAACATATTCAAACAACAGCAGGGAGACTGCAACGATTACCACTGGAAAGGAGGCGAGAAAAGCCAGAAGGCCGAGCATCTCCCCCGGGGCGCCTCCCTCGAGAGCGATGCGTGACGCGTTAACTGCCACCATGAGCAGGGGCATTAGCACCGGCAGAGCCATAACCGGAAGTAGCATGGCCTGATTGCCTGCCTGCGCCACGACTGCGGCCAGTAGAGTAGTTCCACATGCCATCCCCAGAGTTCCCAGCAACATCACGGCATAGAGCAGGAGCAGACTGCCACTTATGCCCATGAGTACTATGTACATTGCATAAATCAGCGTGGTGACCGCAATCATCACAGCGGCATTGAAAAGAAGTTTGCCTGCAAAAACCGTATCCGGCGTGGCGGCCAGCCGCAATAGTACCGCAGTCCGGGCCTCCTCTTCTTTTACAAAGCCTCGCCCGAGTCCGGACATGCCGGTGAAAAAGACCGTTATCCAGAGCAACGCTGCATGAATGGCGGCATCCGGATGAAATGCCCCAACAGCGAAACTGACTACCGTCAAAGTTACCAAAGCGAACATCAGCAGAGATCCCATGGCATACTTGGCGCGAAGTTCTTCCACGAAATCTTTGCGCAGTAGGGCCACCAGGCTAATCCAGACGCAGGACAGTTTGTCCATACTCGGCCACCTCCTGCACTTCGTTGGTGGCCAGAAGCACCAGGCCATGCCGTGCCACTTCGTGGATGAGCTCCCGCACCAGCTGACGCCCGTCCTCGTCCAGGTTGCTGGAGGGCTCATCGAGCACCAGAACGTCTGGCGAGTGGATAGTTGCCAAAGCTAATTTTACCCTTTGCTTCATACCGGAAGAGAACTCCCCCACTGCTCTGTGCATGGATTCTCCCAGGCCAAACCTGCGCAAAGTTTCGGACAGGACATCGGGGCCTAGTTGCAGGCACCGCAGACGGGCGAAGGTTTCCAGGTGTTCAAAAGCCGAGAGGCGGTCGTACAGCCCCAATTCGGGGGATACGTAGCCAAGACGGCGAAGCATCTGGGTGGGGCTCAGTGCGCCTTCCTGAGTCTGCCAGGTGACCTCCCCTGACGACAGTGTCGTTAGACCGCACACAATTCGCAACAGGGTAGACTTGCCAGACCCATTGGCACCGGCAATGACCACCGACTCTCCTGCACTGGCAGAAAAACTGACTCCGGAGAGGACCAGGCGCTGATCGTACTGTTTGCATACATTGCTGACCGTGAGTATCGTTTTGTCCACCATGCGACTACTCGTCGTCACTGGCCGCCGCACGGCGGCGTCTGCCTCGTTCAGAAATGGCAACCAGAATGATACCAAACTCGTAGAGGACCAGCATAGGCATTGCCAACAGCATCTGTGAGACGACATCGGGAGGCGTAAGAAACGCCGCGACGATTATTATAACAATGAGGGCAAACTTGCGCACGGTTCTCAGCGTTTGCGCCGTCACCAGCCCCNNCACCGGCAACTGGAACACCAGACCAAAGGCCAGGAAGAAGCTAGTGGCAAATGAAACATAATCTCCCACAGTGTAGTAAGGCGTCAGGGTGTCGGTAGCGAAACGCGCAAAGAAATCCATGGCCAGCGGGAATACCATGGCCCAGGCGAAATATATGCCGGAGAAGAAGAGCACCAGCATGAGAACCACGCCCAAAATCAGCATGCGCTTTTCTCGCCTGGTGAAGGCCGGCATCAGATAGGCCGCAATGTTGTAAAAAATGATCGGCGTGCAAGCCGTCAGTCCGGTGGTCACCGCGATGCGCACATGAGCCATAAAGGCTTCTGAGGGTCGAATATAGATGAGTGAGAGCCCCATGGAAACTAAATCCAGCAACTTGGCGGCGTAAACCAGGCAAACGAGCGAGGCCAGGACAACAGAAATAAGCACCACAAAAAGCCGCTGTCGCAGTTCGTTGAGGTGCTCAATAACTGTCATTTCAGGCTTGCCTCTGGCCATGGTCCGTCCCCCCGATGCAGGCAAAACGCAATGATAAAAGCCTAGTTCTGCTTCTTAGCCTTGGTTTGCTCTTCCTCGTCTTCGTCCATGTCCAGTTGCGAGGAAATCTCTTTGCTGGCATTCTTAAACTCGCGCAGACCTTTACCAAAAGCCTTGCCAATCTGTGGCAGCTTTGAAGGCCCAAACACTAGCAAAATCACTGCGAAAATAACGACTACTTCAAGTGGTCCTAACTTCACCTTGCACACCTCGCTTCCTTAGGGTATCGCGATTTTTATTATACACCATTGCTCTGCGCTTTGCGCAATAAATAACAAGGTGAATTATCAAACAGGGTACGCCAAGTAATAACGCACCCGTCTGCGCCTGTCCTACTGCGACTCACCCTTGCGACTGCGGTAATCTTCAATGGCAGCGTGCAGGGCGTCAGCAGCCAGGTTGCTGCAATGGAGCTTAATGGGTGGCAAACCACCCAGTGAGTCCGCCACATCTTTGTTATTCAGGGCCACGGCGTCATCCAGCCTCATGCCCTTGGCGATTTCAGTGACAATACTGCTGGTGGCCACCGCTGCGCCACAGCCAAAAGTCTGAAATCTGATGTCGGAAATTCGTTCCTCATCATCAACCTTTATGTAAATGCGCATAATATCTCCACAGGTAGCGTTACCAACCTCGCCAACGCCGTCGGCGTTCTCCAGCTTCCCAACGTTGCGCGGGTTCTCAAAATGCTCCATTACCTTCTCATTGTAGACGCTCATTACACGTGACCTCCCTATGATCGAGTATTGAGTTGCATTCAGCATTCCGCACCCAGCATCCAGCAGGGGTACTTCACAGGTAACCAATAGCTGATCGCTGATTGCTGTATGCTGTTTGCTTATTTCTCATTATACAACGGCGACATTTTCCTCAATCTGTCCACAATTGCAGGCATAATCGACAATACATAATCAATGTCTTCATCTGTGGTGTCTATGCCGAGGGTCAGACGCAAAGAACCGTGGGCGATTTCGTGGCTCATACCCATGGCCAGAAGAACATGGGAAGGGTCCAGAGCTCCTGAGGTGCAAGCCGATCCGCTTGACACCGCCACGCCCTTCATATCCAGACTGAGGATCAAAGATTCTCCCTCAACATACCTGATGCCAACGTTGACATTGCCCGGCAAACGATCCGTCGGATGCCCATTGAGCCTCACCTCTGGTATCTCCAGCAAGCCCTTTATCAGCCTGTCACGCAGAGCGGTAACCCTGTCTACGTTATCTGACATGTTTTCCAGAGCGAATTCCAAAGCCCGAGCCATACCTACAATCGCGGCGTGGTTTTCCGTTCCCGGCCGATATTTTCGTTCCTGACCGCCGCCATGCACCAGGGGCTTAATGCGGGTGCCTTTTCTTATGTATAAAGCCCCGATGCCTTTGGGGCCGTAGAACTTGTGAGCCGAGAAACTGAGCAGATCGACCTTCAGAGCCTTCACATCCACGGGGATGGTGCCTACTGTCTGGACTGCGTCAACGTGAAAGACGATGCCCTTCTTGCGGGCGAGTTCGCCAACCTCGGCTACCGGTTGCATGGTGCCCACCTCGTTGTTGCCATGAATCAGGCTGATGAGCACTGTGTCCGGCCTTATAGCCGCCTCCAGATCGGCCAGGCTAATGCGGCCAAATTCATCCACAGGCAGGAAGGTGACTTCCCAGCCCTGCTTGGCCAGATATTCACAGGTGTCAAGCACCGCATGGTGCTCCACCGAACTGGTGATTATGTGCTTTCCTTTATCCGCCATGGCTATGGCCACACCCTGTATGGCCATATTGTCTGCCTCGGTGCCCCCGGAAGTGAATACTATCTCTCGGGCATCGGCGTTTATGGCGTTGGCAATGGTCGCTCTGGCCTTATCTACGGCAATGCGCGATTCCCGCCCAAAAGCATGAACACTGGACGGGTTGCCGAAGTTCCTGGTGAAATAGGGCAACATGGCTGCCAGCACCTCAGGATGTACCGGCGTTGTAGCGGCATGGTCCAAATAAACTGAACGTTGCATTATGCTCACTCCCCTTTGTAGTTGCGTTCCCGGGCGCATTCAGCCAAATCCGCCAGGCTGGTGTCATCCATAACCTGTCTCATGCTCTCCGACACGCGCAACCAGAGATCCCGGGTCACACAGATGTGAACCCGCTCGCACTGACCGGCAGCGTGGTCACATTCGACTACCGATATCGGCCCTTCCACGGCCCGGACAATATCTCCTGTGGTGATTTTTTCCGGTGGGCGGGACAGAAGATAACCACCTTTTGCTCCACGCACGCCTTCGACCAGTTTTTCCTTGCGCAAATCCATAAATATCTGCTCAAGATACTGTTCAGATATGTCCTCCATGCCGGCAATCATGCGCAGGGGCACGGGCCCGGCATGCTCTTCAAGGGCTATCACTACCATGGCACGGACAGCGTATTGTCCTTTGGTAGATAATTTCATTTCTTCCTCCCCTTTTCCTAGCTGAATACTCGGGATTAAGGGCAAAAATAAAACCGAGCGTTATACTCGGATTAATTGTAAGCCCGGGGAGCGACTCTGTCAAGCCAGAAGTGCGCGCAAAACTCTCTCTTTTCCTGCCAAGTCCCTGAACAGCTCAACACGGGGGAACCCGCCCTGAGCCAGCAAATCTGAAACGGCGGCGCCTTGACCGTGTCCTATTTCCAGAAGCAATAACCCGCCCGGGCTAAGATAAGCGCTGGCCTGAGCCGCAATGCGGCGGTATACGGCGAGCCCGTCTTCTCCGGCAAATAGCGCCCCTTCCGGCTCACCCAGGACTTCCGCACTGAGTGATGCCCGATCCGTCTCAGGTATGTATGGTGGGTTAGACACAATGGCGACAAAGCGCCGTCCCTCTACAGCTCCAAAAAGATCTCCCTGCGAAAACAGCACTCTGTCCATGAGTCCTAGCCTTTGGGCATTCTCCCTGGCCACATCAAGAGCAGCTTGCGACACGTCAGAGAGCGTCACTTCCGCCTGAGGCAGTTCGGCGGCCAGTGTCAGCCCGACACAGCCAGAACCCGTCCCCAGATCCAGTATTGGCATGTTTTCTACCCTGTCACGCAGGGCCGATATTGTCAATTCAACTAGTATTTCTGTCTCCGGCCGCGGTATTAACACTGCCGGAGTCACAAGAAAGTCGCGCCCATAAAACTCCTGACGCCCAATGATATACTGGGTAGCCACGCCCAGAGAGCGCCGCCGGATGAACCCCCGGTAGCGCTCTTCACATTCATCGGGTACTATATGTGCCCCTCTGGTCAGTAACTGCGCCCGCGACCAACCCATAACTTCACGCAACAACAGCTCGGCGGTGAAGCGCGGGCTGTCCACACCCACCGTCTTAAGCTCATCTACCGCCCAGTCCCAAAGAGCCGCGATATTCATTGTGGTGGTCACCCCGCAGTCTGCGCTTGGCGTTTTGCGCTTGGCGCTTAGAAGTCGGCGTCGCTTGTCCCCTGTTGTCTGCTTGTCGAGAGCTGCTCCGAGCCTTTGGATTCTTGCCAGATGCTGAGTGCTGTGCGCTGAGTGCTTCTGTCCCAAGTGCTAATCGCCAACAACTAAGCGCTTGACCTTACGCCTTCTGCAGCTTCTCCATCTGATCGCTGGTAGTCAGGGAGTCGATCATTTCGTTAAGATCGCCATCCAGAAAAGCTTCCAGGCGATGCGTGGTAAGGCCGATGCGATGATCGGAAATGCGGTTCTGCGGGAAGTTGTAGGTGCGGATGCGCTCGCTGCGATCACCCGTGCCCACCAGACCACGCCGATTCTCCGACTGCTCGGCGGCCTGCTTGCTCTCCTCTATCTCCAGCAGGCGGGCGCGCAACACGCGCATAGCCTTTTCTCGGTTCTTGATTTGCGACTTTTCGTCCTGCATACTAACCACAACGCCGCTGGGTATATGGGTGATACGCACCGCGGAGTAGGTGGTATTAACTGACTGCCCTCCTGGGCCGCTGGAACAGAAAGTGTCGATACGCAGATCATTCTGGTCAATTTCCACATCCACTTCCTCAGCCTCGGGCATTACCGCCACTGTTGCCGTGGATGTATGTATGCGACCGCCAGACTCGGTGAGCGGTATGCGTTGCACCCGGTGCACGCCGCTTTCGTATTTCAGCTTGCTGTAGACACCGCGCCCTTCAATGAGCACAATTACTTCCTTGTACCCTCCCAGGTCGCTCTCCGAAGCTGAGAGAACTTCCGCCTTCCAGCCCTGACGCTCAGCATAGCGAGTGTACATGCGGAAAAGTTCCGCGGCAAACAAGGCCGCTTCGTTACCTCCGGTACCGGCGCGCACTTCGAGTATGACGTTCTTCTCGTCGTTGGGATCTTTGGGTATCAGCAGGCGCTTGATCTCGGTCTCGATTTCCTCGACCTGTTCGGTGAGCTCATCGATTTCAAGCTCTAGCATCTCGCGAAACTCCGGATCGTTTTTCTCAGTGAGCGCCTCGCGCAAACCCGACAACTCGCCAAGCACTTTCTCATAGCGATCAAAGGCGTTGATCATCTCGGTCATGCCGGATTGCTCTTTCATATAAGCACGCCATTCATTCTGGCGGGCGATTATTTCAGGGTCGTTGACCAGTTTGGTCAGCTCATCGTACCTTGTTTTGATTACTCGCAGTTTCTCAAGCATTCTCTTTACTCCTCATATCATCTTCAAGCTCCAGAACCCCTTGTAAAGCGGCAATGGCAATCTCAATCTGGCTATCATCCGGCTCCCTTGTGGTCGCTTTCTGTAGCATAAGCCCCGGCCAGGTTACCACCCGCCACAACGGGTGATTGCTTCTGGCCGAAGCGCGAATGACCTCGTAAGCAAGCCCCGCCACCAGCGGCAGAAGCAATAGGCGGGTCCCCAACCTGATCCACATGTTGGGCCAGCCAAAGAACGAAAACACCAAAATGCTGGTGACCATGACAATGAGCAGGAAAGCTGTACCGCAGCGGGGATGCAGGCAGGACTGCTGCCGCGCGTTCTCCACTGTCAACGGCTTGCCGGCTTCAAAGCAGAAAATGGTCTTGTGCTCTGCGCCGTGATATTGATAGAACCTCTTCATGTCCGGTATTACCGAAACTGCTGTGATATACGAGAAGAAAATGGCTATGCGAATAGCACCCTCCACCAGATTAGAGAGAAACGGTGACAGGGACACAAAACTCAGCACAAAGCGCGTCAACACTGTGGGCAGCAAAATGAAGAGGCCAATGGCGAGCAGGATACCCAGAACCATAGAGAATCCCATGGCCCCCCGGCTAATTTCCTCTTCTTCCCCCGATTCATGGGCGGAATACATCAGGGCGTCTAACCCTATTGCCAGTGTGTCCACAAAGGCAGCGCTTCCTCGCAATACGGGAAGCCTGAAAATGCGGTGACGTTCAGACAAAAGCGATGGAGAGTTGCTGTGCAGGCTAATGGCGCCATCCTGTCGCCTCACGGCAACACAAACCCCATTTTTGCCCCGCATCATGACTCCTTCCATTACGGCCTGTCCGCCAAAGGTTGGCTCGGCCAAGCAAATGACCCCCTTTCGGGCAAACGCACAAGAAGCAGAGCGCGTTGCTCTGCTTCGGGATGTGCCTGTTATTTGCCGGTGGTATCGGTAATGCCGTACTTGCGTCGGAAACGATCTACGCGGCCGCCAGTGTCGACGAACTTCTGCTTGCCAGTGAAAAACGGATGACACTTGGAGCAAAGTTCCACGCGCAGCTGTTTCTTAACAGAACCGGTCTCAAAAGTCTCTCCGCAAGCGCAGATGACTTCAGCCTTATTATAGTTGGGATGGATTTTCTCTTTCACGTTGGTTCACCCCTTTCCTGGGACTACTCAGGTATTATAGCACGCAAGGTAAAGGGGCGCAATAGACATGAGCGTTAGACGGCGTCTGAGGAGCTCTTAGCTCTTAGCTCTTAGCTCTTAGCTCTTAGCTCTTAGCTCTTAAGAAGAGCGGTTAGCCCTTCTCGAGCTAAACGGCACAAACAAGTGAGCCTCTAAGGCTGGTCTCGGAATTCCCGTATCTACCAACAACTAAGAGCTAACAACCAACAACCCGTCCTCCTACCCCTCCATCCACTCGTTCCTCTCGACCAACCACGCGTAGACGTAGGTTCCAAGCAGCATGCCGGACATGCTGATGATGCCCAGCAGCTTGCCCTCGCCGACTTGCGCCAGTACGGTACCCGGGCAGGCTCCGGTCATACCCCAGCCTATGCCAAAGAGCACGCCACCAATAACGTTGTTGCGCCAGCTCAACTTCTTCTTGCTTACTTTAACCTTTTCTCCGTCGTAGGTTCTGTTGCCAGCCATGGCCAGAACCCGCATACCTATAAACGATGTAACGATTGCCGTGACAATGACCCAGGCAATCTTCAGGTTCACCCCGCGAAACATCAGGTGCAGCAGGTCGAAATCCGAGGCACCAACACGACTGAGAGTAAAACCAAAAATCAGACCGATCAACAGGTACCTGATCATCTTATTCATGCCGCACCCCCTATTTGAAGAAGACCAGCGTTATGAACCGCGTCGACAGGTAGCCACAGAACAGAAAGAAGGCCGTGGCCACCACGCTGGACATGTGTAGATTGGACAACCCGTGGATGCTGTGCCCCGAAGTGCATCCCCCGGCGATACGCGCTCCTATGCCGAGAAGAAAACCGCCGCACAGAAACCAGAACGCCAGCGTGGCAAAGCCCCAGTTAACCGACGAGGTGAATATGCCCATACTCTGCGTGACCCAGGGCATTCCCGACAGCCGGGCCGACACAAAAGCGCCCCCGATCATACCCACGATAAAGTAGAGCCGCCAGTCGGGCCTGGTAGTTACGGCCTTGGTATTTAGCCAACGCAGTTTGCTACCCGGGACAATCTTCTTAACGATACTGCCATACCCTGTGGATACTCCCAGTGCGGTATTGGTGAAGTAGTACATCAGCGGCACAAGAGCGCCAATGATGACTCCGCCCACCCACCAGGCCCAGCTGTCGACAAAGACAAGCCGATACAAGTCTGCCATGGTCTATTTCCCCCTAACCACGGGATACCCCATGGCCTCCCAGGTAGACGTGCCACCCAGCACGTTCATCACCGGACCCTGTCCGGAACCGGCGTTATTGAGCATCACGCTTGCAGCCAGAAGTGACCGGTTGCCGGTGTTGCATATGAAAGCTAAAGGTTCCTTGCCCAGCCACTCAGTGTAACGACTGCGCACATCCGGAGCCGGGCAGTGGATAGAGCCGTCAATGTGGAAAGTATCCCACTCGCTCTTGAGCCTGGTGTCCACCAGGGTGAGTTCTCCTTTTTCAAAACGGTCATGCATCTCTTCCACAGAAATGCTCTCCAGCCTGGCTGTAGCAAAACCCAGCGTGGCCCAGGCGGCCATGCCACCCGCCATATAGCCTACGACATTGTCCAGGCCCACGCTTTGCAGACCGCGCACGGCCGGCTCAAGATCATCCAGGGAATCCAGTACCAGCAGTAGGGGCTTGTCCGGCGGCAGAACCCAGCCGGCGAAAGTGGCATAGTTGCCCATAAGGCTTAGTCCGTAGGCGCCAGGCACGTGAGCCGCACCAAAAGTCAGCTGGTCTCTGGTATCCACCACCACGTGGTCTTTGGCCGCCAGCTTGCGGAATTTCTCCGCCGCGATGCTCTTTGGTCGCGGTAACTTGTCCGTCAGGGCGGGACCACGACGGTTAATCTCTGAACAGCGACTGAAGTGATCCGGCGCCTCCGGCATTCCTTCCAGCAACTTCACTTTGAACTCCTCTTCGCTGCCGATGTTAACAGCTCCGTTATAGAGTCGTTCTGTTCCCCAGGTGGTGGAAAGTTTGGTGGAGAGGCTGCGACCACACAGAGATCCGGCACCGTGGGCCGGATAAACCTCCACGTTGTCGGCGTAGTTGTACAGGCGCTGCAGACTGTTATAGAGGTCCCGGGCCAGTTCTTCCTTGAGGTCCGGGAAAAGGTCGGGCCTTCCCACGTCCCCCACCAGCAGTGTATCTCCGGTGAAGGCCAGGACCGGCTTGTCTCCCCGCAGATTATCGGTGACAAAGAAAATGGATCCCTCCGGCGTGTGACCCGGGGTGTCTATCATTTCGATGCTGAACTGATCCACACTGAAGCGTTCGCCGTCCTCTAGAGCATGATGCTCAAAGTCCGCCTTAGCAGCTTTAGACATGTAGATTCTGGCCCCCGTGGCTGCAGCCAGTTCCATATGCCCTGAGACAAAGTCAGCATGCAGATGTGTCTCGATGATGGTGGTAATGGGTAGCTTCCACTCCCTGGCCACCTCAAGGTACTGCTCGATATCCCGGGAAGGATCTACGATAATGCATTCTTTCTTACCGCCGAAGGCGTAAGAACAGTGGGCCAAACCTTTGGTGTAAAACTGTCTAAACTGCATGGCGTTACCTCCTAATTTGTTGCTAAAAAGCTCTTGGCTCTTGGGGTTACCCTCTACTAAGGCTAAGAGCTAGGAGCCAGCTGCCCCCTACTCCGTGCCCGTCAGGCTGTCGTCTTTCTTCTGTCGGCTAGCGCCTGGCGCCTGGCGGCTGTCGGCTACCGCGTCAACACCCCGGTCTCCCGCACCGCTTCGTACAATGCGGCCATATCGAGTATGTCTCCCTTTGCCGTAGGGATTACCGACAAGTAGAAATCGGGGTCTATATTAAGATTTCGAAACTGTACCTGGTTTATCCTTGTTTCCGCGATAAAATCGAGCAAAGCTTCCACTTCTTCTTCCCTGTCGGAGACGCCAGGCATCACTAGCAGGTTAACCGAAACAAAAACATCTTGCGAACGAGCGTACTTAATGCTGCGTTTGACATCGGCAAAGCCATAAGAGCCCTGCCTGTAGTAAGGATCATAGAGCTCGGAGCGGGGCGAGTTAAGGCTAACGCGCAAGGAGTCTATCCCGGCATCCACCACCGCTTTAACCCCGGCGAAGTGTCCGGCGTTGGTGTTCGCATTGATCTTGCCTCTGTCAGTCTGACTTCTGATGCCGCGCACTATCTCCGCCGCCAGTTCACCCTGTACCAGAGGTTCTCCTTCACAGCCCTGCCCGAAACTTACCATGTCGCCTCCACCCCTCAGGTGAGCGACCGCCGGCGCAATCATTTCCTCGGCCTTTGGCAAAAAGGTTATGCGACTCTGCGGTGAGGGGCAACACTCCGACACCTGCAGGCTGATACAGNNCTCAAATCTGCGATACATCATGTTTTGGGCTGTAAAGCAACCGTACTCCACAGAGCACTTGCTTAGTTGCTCAATCACCCTATTGTTTGGGAACTCCCCTCGTCTGGTCTCAATCAGGGAGGTGAGGTCTCCGGTATTAAACAACTCCGGGGCCCATCTGTGCAGGTCTTCGCTCTCCGCAGCGGGAAGAGCGGCAACCCAAAATCCCCCGTCCCGCCAGGCCACCGCTGTATATCCAAACAGCGGAAGTCTCTCAGGCAATCGGCGGTAGCCGGGCAGGTAGGTGCGCAGCCAACCCTGCGGGAGCAATGCCGCCACCGCCTGGGCATCATCCCTCTCGTACCTGACGACGTCCCCGGCATCATTGCTGGCCGCAGGAGAGCGCCCGGGGAGGACAACGAGAGTAGAACCCTCGGGCATCGGAACCAGCTCGCCCTCCTCGGGCGCCAGCAAAAGATTCCCACTGCGCAAAACTGCTCCATACTGAGAGTCGTCAAACACCCGACCTGATTTATCTGCATATACCAGGTGAAACATAGCCGCCACTTCCTCTCTGGAAATATTATAGCATTCATGGTTTATCCTCTGGGAATTATGGCAACACATGCCCTGGTGTAATATCATAGAGGTAGCCACGAAAACACAAAACAAGGAGGTAAATCATGAAGGGAACCTATCTCTCAAGACGCTTACTTGCTCTGTTGCTGGCTACTACTCTGCTGTTGTCGCTCTTTACCTTTGCCGCCGCTGAAGATGCCGAAGTTAAGTTGGTGATTTTCCACACCAATGATGTGCATTCTCGCATTGAAGGCACAGCATCAATTGTCGGCCATGCCAAGATTTCGGCCATAGTACAGGCTGAAAAAGCCCTTGGCAACAACGTTTTGCTCCTTGACGCCGGGGACGCCACCCATGGGCAGTCCATCGGCAACCTCTCCTTAGGTGCTGCCGTAATCGAAGTCATGAATGCCGCCGGATACCACGCTATGACCGCAGGCAACCACGATTTCAACTACGGGCAGGAGCGCTTGCTGGAGCTAGCCGAATTTGCCGACTTCCCCATACTGGCCGCCAACGTTCTAAACAGCGATGCTACTCCTTTCCTGCCGCAATACATCATCAGAGAGTTTGGCGGCATTAAGGTGGCTATTTTCGGGTTGGCCACCCCCGAGACACTGTTTAAGACCCACCCGAAGAACGTGGAAGGCCTTACCTTTGTCGACCCTGCAGAAACCGCAGCTGAAATGGTTGCCCTGTTGTCAGGTCAGGCTGACTTTATCATCGCCCTCAGCCATCTGGGCCAGGACGGCGACTTCACCAGTTCCATGGTCGCTGAGGCTGTTCCTGGCATCCTCCTGATAATCGATGGCCACAGCCATGATAAAGGTGACATAACTGTCGGTGACACCCTGATTGTGCAGTCTGGCGAATACGCCAATAACCTGGGGCGCATCGACATAACCTTTACCTCGGCAGGCGCATCCATAGAAACAAGCCTTATCACGCCAGGCGATGTCGTCGACGTGGTTCCCGATCAGGTGATTCTTGACATCATCGCCCATTACAATGAGCAGGTTAGCGCTGTTCAATCGGTAGTGATTGGCTCCACCTCCGTTCACCTGGAAGGCGATCGTGCTTACGCTCGCACCACCGAAGTCAATCTCGGAAACCTGATTACCGACGCCATGCTCGAGGTTAGCGGCGCCCATATCGCCCTAACCAACGGCGGCGGCATCCGTGCCTCCATCCCCATCGGGCAGATTACCCGCAAGAACGTGTTTGACGTACTGCCCTTTGGCAACCTGATTGTGGTCAAAGAAGTGACCGGCCAGACGATTATGGACATGCTCGAGTTCAGCGCGAGGCTTTACCCGGCGCAAAACGGAGGTTTCCTGCAGGCAGCCGGTATCACCTACAAAATAGACGCTGACAAGGAAGCCCTGGACAGGGTCCATTCCGTTATGGTTGGCGGCGTGGCCCTCGATTTGTCGGCCAAGTACCTGCTGGCCACCAATGATTTTGTGGCGGCTGGTGGCGACGGATATACTATGCTTAAGGACTATCCCATCTACGCTGAGATGATCTCACTGGAAGAAGCACTGGCCGAGTACATCACCGGCCTGGGCGAAGGCATCGCTCCGGCACTTGAGGGACGCATCGCCTTCGCACCCACACCGATACCGG
>DDWC01000095.1:4312-4926 GCA_002345475.1 Firmicutes bacterium UBA2296 | reverse complement strand
CGGGATACTCCCTTGTCACCGTCGATCAGGACAACGTGGTTTTGCTAAAAGAGTGCTGGCAGGACGAGTATCCGGACCACACCATCGGGGACTTTATCGACGTGCGAGACTTTCTCACCCACGGTTTCGGTGCCATGGTTCTACATGACGCCAGTGGCAAATGCGTTTCGGCTTGCGTAGCCATCAGCGTCTCGCGGGAGCGGGCGGACTTTGGTCTTGACACTCTGCCCGAGCACGAAGGCCGAGGCTTGGCCAAGGCCTGCACAGCCAGGGCTGTGGCAGAGTCGCTTAAAAGAGGCAAACGCCCCATCTGGGTTACTCAGGCAGACAATATCGCTTCGCAACGGGTCGCTGCCGCAGTTGGATTCACCCTGGAGCAGAGCTTTGAGATACTCGGGCATATTGAGGTGGAGGATTAGGTATGGGAGCGGATTAGAGAGACGAGGAGCGCTTCGCGGTTAGCGCTTGGCGCTTAGTGGAGAGTGGCAGCGTTCAGCCCTCAGCAGTCAGCAATCAGGGGAGACGCGGGCAGAGCATGCTCAGCCCCTACATTAGTTGCGACTCGTGTCGTGTTTCCTGCGTTCCAAGCAAAAGACTCCGGCCATTGCGCCGGA
>DDWC01000095.1:0-4307 GCA_002345475.1 Firmicutes bacterium UBA2296 | reverse complement strand
AGCATGCTGTGCCCCTACATTAGCGTGGAGCACCACCGTGTGGGTCCGCGAGCCAAGGTCTCGCCCCTACAGCGCTCACACTCATTAATCAGTGATCATTAATAATGAGCGAAACCAACAACAGCTAGAGCGGCGAGGCGGCGCCGCCAGAAGCGTGAGCACAGCGTGCAGTTGCCCCTACACGCTAGAGGTTAGAGGTTGGATGTGAGAAGTGCGGGACAGATAGCGACAATCCCCCTCAGACCGTTGTTCCCCCTGTGGTCACAGTGTCTCCGTCAGTGGTGTCTGTGGCTGGTAACCCCTTTTCCCCATCAGGTTCATCAGTAATCATCAGTCTTCGTATCAGGCTGTCGTATTCCTTCAGTTGGCTGGAGCCTGGCGGCTGGAGGCTGGTTACAGCCTAATGAAATATCTCCCGCAGTCGGGGATCGAGGAACTCCTGAATCTCAAAGCTGTATCCGCCCGGTCCTTCAAAGAAAAAACAGCGGATGTTAATATCCTTGTGTTCCATTAGTGGGCGAACGATCTTCAGCCCAGCTGCTGAAATCTTGTCGAACCACACCTCAATGTCGTTCACCAAAAGCGTAACAAGAACGGCGTTCTTTTCCTGCGGGCGGTGGAAACCCCGCTCGCCGCTCACAGCGCCGACAAAGGCGCCTTCGCTCACCCGGTATATGCGGGCAAAGGATTGTTCCTCCACCGTTTCCAGTCCCAGCAGACCGGAAAAAAAGTCATCGGCCGGTTGCATGTCTGTAAAGTACAGAAAAGTGATCTGCGACGTAGGTGCTTTGGGGTTCATTGCCTATCCCTCCCTGGCCACAAAGATTTCCGGACGTATCGATTCCGCACGGATATGGGTAGTCCCGTTGAGAGACGCCACATGGCCCTGGTGTTCTTTCAACAGAGCAAAAATGTTCTCAGACATTGGCATATCTCCGAAGCCGTCGGTGACCACCACAGTCAGCCCTGCCTGTTCCTGCCCGGTAATGGCCAGACCAATCTCCCGGCCCAGGAACGCGGCTAACTCTGCGTCATCCATGCTGCCGGTCACTACGCCCCGCACGCCTACATCCCGGGCTCTTTCCAGGGCCTTTCTGGTCATGCCTTTACCAACGACAAGAATATGGCCCTTCATATCCCAGCCTATATCTTCTGTCTTTATCCGGTCCGCCGGCGTTTGCACGGCGACGTGTATTGTGCCCGCCGTCTCTCCACCTACACCAAACAGACCCTGAATCAGGGCTCCCCGCGCCTCTATGACACATCCTTCCGACTCAAGCACCTTTGTCACTCTGCCCGGCACATAGGCCAGGCTGTCTACCAGCACCGGAGGGGTGCGAATGATGACCACTCCGGTGAGGTCGGATATGGACTCTATGGTGCCCGAAACAGGAGACACCACCAGCTCTTCAGAGATCCCCAGAAGTATCTTGCGTCTGGCCAGAGGTTCGCCTTCCACGATCTCCTCCCCTTCCCCCTTAAGCATGTAACGGGAGGTGTCTGGAGCCTCGACTCCCAGACGAAAAGCCACACTGACATCCACAGGATAACCGGGAACCTGAGCTCGGGCTACTACTGTATCTGCGGTAATGAGGTCGCCTTCTCTTACCAGAACTTCTCCCTCCACAGGCAGGAGGCGGGTCTTGCGTATTGTTATGTCGGGGGCAAACTTCAGCACAGCCTTAAGTCTGGCGCTCAATTGCTCCACTCTCCCTTCACCACAGGGTAAGCATCCAGGGAGCTATACCAGCGGCTAACCTCCGCCCGCCTGGCTGCTGAAATATCTGCCTTAGCCAACGAGACACTGTTACGAGTATCAACCAGGATCCCGCACACTCCGGACACTACAGTGCAGGTGCGCATCTTACCCTTGCCTGCACCCACGTCAAGCCCCGCAGCCGGAGTGATATGGGCGGCGTAAGCCCCCTCAGGAAGATCCCACAGGCGCAGCTCGCCACCGGAGAAGCTTTCGCTGTACTCCTGGCCGTTCTGGTCCACAAGCCGCACGCCCAGGCAACTTTCGCCGTGTTTTATCTCTCCTGCGGGACGAATGGCTGTTCCCAGGTGCATTATGCCTTCCCTGAGGAACGAGTGCAACGCAGCCTGCTTGTCTACCGTAGTCAGCATGCCAAAGTGCGGCGCAGTGAAGTGGCGGTCTACCGTCAGTTGGGTTACCCCCAGCGGTTCTATGGCGTCAACCAGCATGGCCATCACTTGACGGGGGTTATCGGCCAGACGGAAAGGAGTGCCCGAAGCCACAATGCGCGCCAGAGACATGGGGTTGTACATGCTCTCCTCAGAGCCCTTCTGATCAAACACATTGCTAATGTCCCTCTGGCGTCTCACTCCGCGCAGTCCCACCACCGAGCTCTTGTGCTGTTCTATACTCAGGCGAATTATCTCCCGGGTGACGGCGTGCTCTATCATCAGTTCTTCGTCGCCTTCGGGTCGGTTGTATGGATGCAGGCTGCGGTTGCGCAATACATTGCGCAACTCGCCTTCTCCCAGTTCAAAGGGCAGCCACCGCAAAATATTCCTCGTCCCGGCCTCCAGCACCACATTGCTCAGGCTGCTTCCCACGCCCAGATCACCGGATACGGTGCGAGTGAAGCGGTCGGAAAAGCTCGAAAAGACGTCAGTCGTAGCCTCGCCAATGTTTATGGCCAGTATGTCCTGCTGCTCGGCCTTGGCGATAGCCTCAATGATATAGCCTATGGCCGCTGTGCTGGGCAGAATGCTCATCTCTGACCACTTTGCCAGCTTATCGTATCCTGGAGCGCGGGCTACAACGTGCTCCATGAACCGGCGGTGAATCTCGCGTCCGGCAGGCTCGAGAACTTCCTTCTCCAGAACCGGGCGTACGTTGTCCACATAAAACAGGCGTGCCTTGTTCTGCAGAATCAGACCCACGCGGTCCTGAGCGTCCACGTTGCCCGCGTAAATAATAGGCAGGTTGCTGTCCAGTTTAGCCGCTCTGATGTGTTCGGCCAGTTCCAGCACGTACCCGTAGTTGCCGCCATCAATTCCTCCCGAAAGAAGAACCATGTCAGGGTGCAGTTCGCGCAACCGCTGAATTTTCTCGTGGGCCAGGCGTCCGTCATCTATCGATATGACGTCCATAACCATGGCTCCGGCTCCCAGAGCAGCTCTTTCCGCGCTTTCGGCCGTCATAATCCGCACCAGACCCGCCACCATCATCTGCAGCCCTCCACCGGTGGAACTGGCGGAAAGGTAGAGATCTACTCCGGAGTTGCCCGAGGAAGGAGTGATTACGCCCTCTCCGTCCGGCTTAAGCAGCGTTCTCCCTGTCTTCTGTTCAATGGCCAGAATGGCTTTCTTAACTCCTGCGGTAACATCCGAATGAGGCGGATCAACGGTGGTGGCTGCTTCGCCCCTGGCAGTGAGTTTAAACCCGTCAGCGGTTCGCTCCAACAACACGGCGCTGGTAATGCCTGTGCCGCAGTCGGTAATTAGAACAAACTGAAGTTTTTCAGCCATGCGACTACCTCCTTTAGGTCACTGTAGTAACCCAATTTCTCGCTTGGGAAGGCAATTTCCTGCCTGCGCCAGTTAGATAGCAAAAAGGAGCCGCCACAGGCAGCTCCCCGGAATGATCAGTCTTCGCGATGTATCCAGCTATGCAGCGCCGGAGTGTGTTCGATTATATCCTTGGGCGAGAAGAACAGGGCCAGTTCCCTTTCTGCCGCCTCCGGACTATCTGCGGCGTGAATCAGGTTGCGTCCTATGGTCAGGGCGTAGTCGCCACGAATGGTGCCCGCAGCGGCCTTAACAGGGTTGGTGTTTCCAACGATGTTGCGCAGACTGGCAATAGCGTCATTGCCTTCCAGACATAGCGCGATTATGGGGCCGCTGGTAATGTAGTCGATAAGCAGTGGGAAGAATGGCTTGCCTTCGTGTTCTGCGTAGTGCAGCCGGGCCAGATCTGCGTCCACCCGCAGCATGCGCATAGCAGCGATGCGAAAGCCCTTCCTTTCCAACCTTTCAATAAGCGTCCCCACCAGGCGTCTTTGTACCCCGTCGGGTTTTATAAGGCAAAGCGTCTTTTGCAGCAAAGGTACTCTCCCCTTTCTAGCGAGTCGTTTGCGGGCGATAACCGAAAGGCCGCAGACGGGTGTAGCGATTTATGGGTGGCGTCAGCAGATTGCTCATCAGCACAGCCACAAGCACCCCTCCCGCAGACAGTAAATAAGTATCAAGTAGTGTTGCGACCAGACCTATGACAACCGCCGCAGCTATCTTCCCGCGTGGCGTCACCGGAGCAGTTCTCCAGTCAGCCGCCAGAAAGA
>DDWC01000097.1:5196-17690 GCA_002345475.1 Firmicutes bacterium UBA2296 | reverse complement strand
TTAGGGAGGATAGATATACTGTGATACCAAAGAAATCATTCATGTTAGTTATTTCGATGGCTCTCATACTCGCTCTATTGACAAGCACCGCACTCGCGCAGACATCAGGTCTAATCGCTTATTGGTCATTTAATGAGGCCGATGGAACCATGGCCGCTGATTCGATGGGATCTCATGATGGGGTCTTACATGGACCAACCTGGGATAAAGAGAACAAAGCCCCCATAACGGGTAGCTTAGCGTCGTTGAAATTTGACGGCGTAAATGACTACGTAAGCGTTTCTCACAACACGAGCCTAAGCACCAATTCCATAACTTTAATGGCGTGGGTTTACATTAGTGCAGGAACGACAGGTGACAGGACAATCGTTCGTAAGGGACATTGGCTAGACAGAGAGTATGGTCTTGACCTGGTTAGCACCAGACACCTGCGAGGGTGGGTGAACCTCGGTCCGTCTGGTAACTCTGCAGTAATAGTTGCAATCAATACAGCCAGTCTTCCTGTCGAACAATGGCAACACGTTGCTATGACTTTCGATGGAACCACAGTACGGCTCTTCCTAGATGGTGTTTTGCATGCTTCAACTCAAAAGACAGGCACGCAGACAGGCTACGACAATGTCCAGAATGTGACTCTGGGAGGCCAACTCTCGACAAGTCCAGGGGGTTCGCTTCCCTTCAATGGCAACCTTGATGAAGTGGCCATATTCAGCCGAGCATTGGAAGCGGCCGAAATACTCATGGCAAAAAGTCAAGGTGTGGCTGTTTTCCTACCAGACACCACACCACCAGCGGTGCAGAAGCTCACAGGGCCCGATGGCGGCGAATGGCTAAATGAGAGTGACCTGAATCCGACTTTTACATGGTCAGGATTGGATAACAGGACTTTGCCGGGGGACCTAGTTTACTCGCACAAACTCAATGCAGGTGCTTGGAGCGGCTATTCACCGGCAACCTCGTTCGAGCTTACCGGGGGCTTGTTTGAAGGCGAAAATACATTTTCCGTTAGGGCAAAGGATGAGGCAGGCAATGTCAGCTTGCCAGTAACGTGGACTTTCAATGTTGATCGAGTAGCACCAGTTGTTAGTGACATTTTGGTTAATCCAACTCCAGTGCCTCTAGGCTCCACATTTGCTGTGACTGTGTCAGCCAGTGATTTAAGATCCGGCGTGGCTGCAGTAGAGTATCGGTTAAACGATGGTGGGTGGCTCCCCATGTCAGGAGATGGCCCATATACTGCGTCGAATTGTCTCAATGTCGCTGGTGTCCATCAGCTAGAGGTGAGAGCACGTGATGCCGCTGGCAACGTAAGTGACAACGCATCAGAGATGGTGGTCGTGTATGATCCTACGGGCGGTTTCGTGACCGGCGGCGGCTGGATCGACTCACCGGTCGGTGCTTCAGTCCTCTATCCAGAGGCCGTAGGTAAGGCGAGCTTTGGGTTCGTATCAAGATACCAAAGGGGTGCTAATATCCCGACAGGTAACACCCAATTTCAGTTTAAGGCCGGCAACCTCAATTTCCATAGCACTGAGTATCAGTGGCTGGTGGTTACGGGGAACAATGTAGCACAGTTCAAAGGATCAGGAACTATAAACGGCGAGGGCAACTACGAGTTCATGATTTACGCGCAAGACGGCGGAAACAGAGGGATTGATTCTTTCAGAATAAAGATATGGACCTATGTTGACGGAGCCGAAATAGTCATCTACGATAATCAGGCATACACACCTCTTGGTGGAGGCAGCATAGTTGTCCACAGCAAATAGGAACAGCTAAGATTCTCTACTCATATGAGTCAACATTTGCACCCCCCGGGGATCTCTTCCCTGGGGGTTTGCTGTGTCCCCAGAGCGGTTTTATCAGGTTGCCGACTTCCAAAAATCGAATCATTGATCTCTCATCATGTGATAAACCAATTAGCACGTGGGGCCGCGAACACGGTCTCGCCGCTAAAAAGAGCAAGGGACCAGGCTCGAGGAACCAGTAACGCTCTCCCTCGCGTTCCCCTGTGGCCTCTGTGTCCCGTCTGTTGTATCAGTAGTGGGTATCCCTCGTCGCGTTGCTAAAACTCAAAGGCTAAACGAACGCTGTCTGCTGAGTGCTGTATGCTGATTGCTCGCTTCCCATCAGATCCAATCAGTCTTAATCAGTCCCAATCAGGATGCCATGTAACTAGAATTTGGAGGTTTGACGTTAGAAGTTGGAAGCCAAGAGCGGCGTTACTGTGATTTCCGGGCCCACATACAACAGACGACTGACGACAAGCGACAGGCACCATCAGTCTTAATCAGTCCCAATCAGGCTGCCGTGTCCCGATCGTTGATCATTGATCATTAGTCGTGAGTAGAACCCAACAGCAGGGGCCGCGAGCCACGGTCTCGCCGCTACGGCTTTCAAACACAAGGGAATCTCGCCATAACTCCAGCCGTCTCCTCAGTTGCCACAATGTTTCCCTTCTGTTGTATCAGTGGTGGGTATCCCGCGTCGCGTTGCTAAAACTCAAAAACTAAAAGAACGCTGTCTGCTGGGTGCTGTATGCTGATTTCTCGCTTCCCATCGGCTCCCATCAGTCTTAATCAGTCCCAATCAGGCTGTCGTTCATCTTTCCTTATTTATATCCTCCCCCCCTTGCCTGAGAACCATTCTCATGTTATTATTTAACTAGCTTAAAGATATCTTCGTCTGCATCACATCGCTGAGAACAACAACAGCATATCGCAGGAAGCGATGATCTCTCCGCCCTATGTGGACGCTTGGCGCAGAGGGAGCAAATAGCGTAACCGGCCTGAATTCCAGGCCGGTTTTTGCATTTCTATCGAGAACACAGTCCGAAAGGGGGAACGGGTTATGGGGATCCTAATGCAAGAATGGAAGCATTGGAGATTCTGGAACCACACTCACCTATGAACTCGACCTCAATTGGCTTTAAGGACAACTGATAAACACCACCCATAAAGGAGGATGACAGTAATGTTAAAACAAACTAAGAAGTGGCTAGCCAGTTCTATGGTTGCGATTTTGCTAGTCGCCATGACCCCGGTTATGGCCGCGGCGGTCACACCAACTGAAGTCGACTTAACTCTGACCGGAGCCGTGGAAGCAGCCATTAACGACGGCATCTGGACGCAGTGGGTTTCTAATGAGGCCTCAGGCACAGGACGTTTTAACACCTACCTGGCCTTGCAGGCAGGGCAGACAGGCATAGAGAGAGGGTTTAACACCGGCGGCAAGCGCAACTTCGACGAAAAGCCTCAGACCAAGGCTTTACCTCTCGCCAACGTACCTTTAGTAACCATTGAAGGAGTGGCTTACCGAGAGTTTGCCTTTGACGTCAACCAGACTGCAGGCAGCCCAAAAATGAGCGTAGACCTGTTTGCAATCTACCAGACTAATAACGACAAGCTCACCACAACGACGCTGGACGCAGACGGGTATCCGGAGTTTCCGGTCGGCCAGGCCAATAAGATCTATGACATTGACGGATACTATGTACTGGTAGACTACAACATAGGTTCCGGTAGCGGCTCGGCTAATTACCTGTTGTACGTTAAGAACAGCTTGTTTGATCAAAACTACGGATATGTAATAATGTTTGCTCAGCATGGCCAGTACGGCGACAGAGCAGACAATGGATTCAATGAGTGGGGCATCCGGGTAATGGACCCCGTCGAAGAACTGACTGTTACCAAGACAGCCGAAACCTCCTTCGTCAGGACCCACCTATGGGATATAGACAAGTGGGTTACCACCGAAAACGGCCATGAACTTGAAGACGGCACCCCGGTGATTCACCTGACCGAGGATGGCCTTGGAGACGAGAAAGCAACCTGGCATGTAAAAGTCACCTATGAAGGATACGACGACAGTGAGTTCGCAGTATCCGGCACCATAACAATAGTCAACACCGGAACTGCTGCTGCGGTGATTACCGGTGTGGTTGACGAAATCGACGGCGAGTTCCTCGATGTTGATTTTGAGAACATCACCTTCCCGTACAACCTGGCCGTAGGAGCACAGATTGTCGGCACCTATGGTGGGGAAGTCACGGGCAAGCTGGACGGACCTAATGTGGTCACCGTCACTACAGAGAAGGGCGACTGGTACGGCAACGCCGCAGTTGTCTGGGGAGACCCCGACACGGAAATCGATGACGTCGTAACCATCGAAGACGACAGCGATCTCAACGGAGTAGTGGAGCTGGGAACAGTGACAGCTCCTGACGGAGACACCTTCACCTACGACGAGGACTTCACCTGGGAGACCTTTGGTGAGACTGGTGTAACCGTATATAACAACAAGGCTACCATCGTAGAGACTGGGCAGTACGCGGAAGCGAAGCTGCAGATAGTAAAGATCGTAACTGAGCCCACTTCGGAAACGGCCTGGGCCTTTGGCGGCGACAATGCCATACCCTTTGCCAGCAAGTGGGGCTGGACCAACGGCGCCTACGGAGCAGGGGAGTACACCCTTGACCTCTACGCCGGTGCCGGTAACAACGACTTGGAAAAGGGAACACACGTCGGCGAAGTAGAAGTAGTGTACAACGGAAGCACGGCTACCGTAACCTACACCGCCTTTGAAGGATTCTATTTCACCGAGTTGCACCTGTGGGTAGGAAGCACCCCGCTGCCGATGGTAGGCCGAGGCCCACGGGCTGTGGCCACCGACGCACCTGGCCAGTTCCCCCACAAGATGACCTTTGATCCCGGGGTAACTACTTACACCTTTGTGGTCAATGGCCTGAATGGTAACATCTACGTGGCCGCCCATGCTGTGGTATGGGGACACTTTGAGCACGAAGAAGAGATGGAAGAAATGACGATGATGATGTCTGCGATGCAGATTGAGGCTGAGCCGACAGGCGGCAGGCCGGCACAAGTGGACATTGGCGAAGCAGCCAGCTTCGGGCAGTATATCAGCATGATCGCGCAGGAAGGACCAAAGGGAGCTTCGGCTATGGCGCCGGGGAGGATGAAGTAGAGACGGCCAGCGCTTGGCGCTTGGCGGTTAGCGATTAGATAGGGGAGACGGGAGAGCTCCTGGCTCTTAGCTCTTAGCTCCTGGAAGTTGAAGCAAGGACCAAAAATGAAAGGCTCCGGCTTTACGCCGGGGCCTTTTGCTTGGCAGGCGCGAAGAGGAGCGGAGGAGACGTAACACCGACACCACAGACCAGTCACTGACACCACTGGGGGAACGCTCTGGTTTAGATCTCGGCATTCACCATTGAGCACTTTGCACTTTGAATGCATTGGAATCCTCGCTTAGTGTAGGGGCACAGCATGCTGTGCCCATCTTCGTCGTTTCGGTTTTGGGTTCTCGGTCCAAGCATAGGACCGTGGGCACAGCATGCTGTGCCCCTACAAGCTAGAGATTGGACGTAGGATGTTGGAAGTTAGACTGAAGTCGTCAAGACGAAGCCGAACTTGAGAGGATAATCAGTGCCACGCGCGAAGCGCCGGCTCCCCTGTGGTAACAGTGTCCTCGGCTGTGGTGTCAGTGGCGGGCTCCTACCAACCTTCACTCATTGATCATTAATCATTGATCATGAGTCCGACAGGGCACAAAGGTGTCTGCCCGGCCCCGAGGCGTACCGAGGATAGTGGGCACAGCATGCTGTGCCCCTACAAGCTAGAGATTGGAAGTTGGATGTTGGAAGTTAGACTGAAGTCGTCAAGACGAAGCCGAACTTGAGAGGATAATCAGTGCCACGCGCGAAGCGCCGGCTCCCCTGTGGTAACAGTGTCCTCGGCTGTGGTGTCAGTGGCGGGCTCCTTCAAACGTTAGTCATTGATCGTTGATCATTTGTCGCTGGATACTTGACAGACGACAGACAACAGACGACTGCCGCTCACCTGATTTCTCTTTTATGATTCATGTTTCATGTTTCATTTTTTATGGTAGAATGAGGGTGAAAACCGAGCTCAGCAAACTAAATATCGTCCGGGGAGCAGTGATCTCATTGCCTTATTTGGACGCTTGACAATGAGGGAGCCAATAGCGTAACCGACCCACGAGGGTCGGTTTTTGCTATTTTATGTGAAGGAGGTGAAAAAGAAGATGAAAGGAAAACGGAATAAGAATATGGTCAGGATACTGACATTAGCACTTGCCTTTGCTCTGGTTCTCTCCATCAGTATCCCAGCCGCTTTGGGAGCGCCTAACCAGGCTGGTCCCGCAAAATCTGCCACGGCCATCGCTTCGGAACTACTGAAAGAAGCAGTTAGCCTGCCACACAACAACGGATTCTATCTGTCGCAGGTGGCAAGGGCTATGGGGCCCGGAGCTTCATTCCCCGATGCTTACAAGAACCTTGTGCCGAAGTCGGATCTGGCAGCCTACAGACATGCTGTGCAGCACTTCCTCGAGGGGTTAGGGGTAGTATTTCCGCAGTCCATGACTCTACAGTCAATGGCTGAGAAGAGCAACTACCTTATCGGCTTTGCAGGTACACAGACGCGTAACACAAACCTCGGCCTGGTCCGAGCCTTTGGCGGTGAGGTTTACGCGCAGTTCAGCATTGTCGATGCTGTCGCCGCCCAGATGACGCCGCAACAGGCCCTGGCCCTGGCGAAGAACCCGCACGTCAGTTATGTGGAGCTTGACGCCGAAATGCACGCGCTGGAACAGATTGTGCCCTGGGGTATCGACAGGGTGCTCGGTGGTGAAGCAAGTCGGCTGTCAACCTGGGACAAATCCACCGGGAATGGTGTGGGCGTTGCCGTGCTGGACACGGGTATCAGTCAGCACGAGGACCTGGCGATTAAAGACGGAATCAGGTTCTATGTGCAGGGTATATTTCTGCGCAGTGACAGCAACTACAATGACGGCAACGGACACGGTACTCACGTAGCCGGGACCATTGCAGCAGCTAACAACTCCGTGGGAGTTGTCGGGGTTGCTCCTGCCGCCGACCTGTACGCAGTCAAAGTGCTGGGCGACAACGGCAGCGGCTCAATTTCGGCCATCGTGGCCGGCATCGAGTGGGCGTACAATCGCTCCAACTACATCAAGATCATCAACATGAGTCTGGGCAGCAGTTCGCCATCGACTACTCTGGAGGGCGCCTGTAACGCTGCCTACGCTAAGGGCATGCTGGTGGTTTCGTCTGCAGGTAATTCCGGCAACGAAGCTGGAACCGGAGACAACGTCGGGTATCCTGCCAAGTACGCCTCTGTAATTGCAGTTGCAGCCTCGAACGCAGATGGCGCCAGAGCTTACTTCTCCAGCACGGGGCCTGCCGTGGAGCTTATAGCACCGGGAGTAAATGTGCTTAGCACCATACCGGGTGGGTACGCGGCATACAACGGGACTTCCATGGCCTCTCCCCATGTGGCCGGAGTCGCAGCATTGGTTTGGGGGGCTAAGCCTACTTTGAGCAACGAGGAGCTGCGCAGTGCCCTGCAGACGACAGCGGTCTCCCTCGGATTGGATCAAACGCAGCAAGGCTACGGTCTGGTGAGGGGTGATTTGGCAGTGACCAAAGTGCTGGGTGGCACTACCGTACCGGTTACTGGGGTGTCGATCGATCAGGGTGAAACAGCTACCCTCTAAAAGGGCAAAACCCTCCAGTTAACTGCCACGGTTTCGCCTACGGACGCCACCAACCAGAACGTCTTGAGGAGCAGCGACACCGCCGCTGTAGCCACCGTAAGCAGTACAGGTCTGGTTACCGGGGTTGCTAAGGGTAATGCAATTATTACGGTAACGACGGTGGACGGAGGTTTTACTTCCTCGATTACTGTCAACGTAACCGAGTCGACCGTGGTACAGCCAGTTATCGGCAGCGTAGTGATTACAAGCCCTGCCTCTGGCACGGAATACAAGTGGAACTCGTGGGTCTACATCACCGTGAACGTTAAGGACACCAATAGTGTTGCTTTGCCGGGCGCCAGCGTCACTGTCGAAATCGTTGGGGTAAACACCTATACCGGCACAACAGACAGCGCAGGAAACTACACGGCAAGTTATCGGATTCCGAACAGGTCGACTACGGGTACCTTCAAGGTAGACGCGGAGGCAACTTACGGGGGCTCGGAACCGGTACATGCTACCTCGATAACCTTTGAGGTTACAGGGAAGTAGGGAAGGCTTGAGAGTTGCGCTTGGCGCTTAGCGGTTAGCGCTTAGATAGGGGAGAAGGGAGAGCTCTTGGCTCTTGGCTCTTAGCTCCTGGAAGTTGAAGCAAGGACGACAAATGAAAGGCTCCGGCTTAACCGCCGGGGCCTTTTTTGCGCCAGCGAGATGGGAACCGGTTGCACTGAGACCACTGAGCAGACGCCAGCCGCCAGGCACCAGGCAGGAAAACGGTTACACTGACACCACTGGAGGAAACGGAGTTCCTTAATGTAGGGGCACAGCATGCTGTGCCCAGTACATTCCAACATGGCGTGTTAATGAGCTGATGGTCTTGATGGGGAGACAAAAAGAATAAGACTCCAACCGCGAGCCATGGTCTCGCCGCTAAATAGGAGACCGGCGCAGCTAAGACCGTGGGCACAGCATGCTGTGCCCCTACACGGGGATGTACGCAATGCCCCAGTGTTTTGCTGTATGATGAGTGCCGAGTGCTCGATTCTCATCTTAAGCTGTTCGGGTGCTTCAAGAAACGTGGGCACAGCATGCTGTGCCCAGTACATTCCAACATGGCGTGTTAATGAGCTGTTGGTCTTGATGGGGAGACAAAGAGAAAAGGACTCCAACCGCGAGCCATGGTCTCGCCGCTACATGGGAGACCGGCGCAGCTAAGACCGTGGCACAGCATGCTGTGCCCCTACACGGGGGTGGACGCGATGCCACAGTGTTTTGCTGTATGATGAGTGCCGAGTGCTCGACTCTCATCTTAAGTTGTTCGGGTGCTTCAAGAAACGTGGGCACAGCATGCTGTGCCCCTACAATAGCCGTGTCTCCCTAACTGGTATATATGAGATTGAATCTACGTCTTCTCCAAGAGGCTCCAGCATTATCGCTCAGGCCTCCTTTTTTGCGCCAGCGAGATGGGAACCGGTTGCACTGAGACCACTCAGCAGACGCCAGCCGCCAGGCGCCAGGCAGGAAAACGGCTACACTGACACCACTGGAGGAAACGGAGTTCCTTAATGTAGGGGCACAGCATGCTGTGCCCATCTTCGTAGTCTCCGTTTTGGGTGCTTTTGTGAAACATGGAGCCGTGGGCACAGCATGCTGTGCCCCTACACGGAGGTGGACACACTGCTCGAGGTGCTTTGCTGTATGCTGAGTGCCGAGTGCTGTCTGACTCCACCAAGCGCCAAGGGCGAACCGCCAAGCGCTAGCCCTTTTCACATTCTCGTGGCGATTGCAGGATATTCACTGTAAATAGCCAATGATTCGAGTAACGGAACTACCGGTGATTATGCGAAGGAGGATGAAGATGCACGAGAAGAACCATGACGAGATTAGCATGCTAAAGGAGCAGTTGCGTTACCAGTTTGAGTCTATGGGAAAAGCGATTGACGACATTGCCTGGCAGCAGAAGTTAGGGGACGTAGCAGAGATCCGCCGGTTTTCGCTGATCGGACCCGCTCCAAGCAATACCACGGCACAGTCAGCACAGGACAAGGGGAACCCACTGGTGATCTATGCCTACACTCTGGTGCCCCACAACCTGGACCGCTCGCGCAAGCACCCGTTGCTGGTTTGGGTGCACGGCGGCGTACATGCGCATTTTCACAGCAATAACGCCAACATGATGCGCGAGCTTCTGGAGCAGGGGTACATTATTATCGCTCCGGATTACCGCGGCAGCACTGGTTACGGCGAGGTTTACTGGAAGCTCATAGATTATGGGGCCCTAGAGGTAGAAGACGCCTTTGCGGCACGAAACTGGGCGGTGGAAAACCTGGACTTTGTGGACCCGGAGAGGGTAGGTATCATGGGATGGAGCCACGGTGGCATGATTTCTCTAATGAACGTTTTCTTTCACCCTGAGAGTTATCGTGTGGCGTACGCAGGGGTGCCGGTCAGTGACCTGGTGGCACGCATGGGTTACAAGGGGCCCAATTATGAGAAGCTATTTTCGGCGGACTACCATGTTGGCAAATCAGCCTGGGAGGATCCGGCAGAGTACAGACGGCGTTCCCCGGCCTGGCATGCAGAAAAGCTGCAGACCCCACTACTGGTGCACACCACCACCAACGACGAAGACGTCAACGTGCTGGAGGTGGAGCATCTGATTAAGGCCCTCAAAGCACACAATAAAGAGTTCGAATTCAAGATCTACGACAATGCCCCCGGCGGGCACGTCTTTAACCGCATCGATACCAAAGAAGCCAGAGAGTCGCGGCAGGAGATTTATGCCTTTCTACGGCCGTATCTCCGACCCGGTGAATAGGGAGGTAAGCAAATGATTACGATTAAGGACATTCTTGACGTCAAGTACATGGGTGACTGGGAGTGGTCGCGGGGCGGAGACTACATTGGCTACCTGTGGGACGACGGCGGCGTTGTGGACTTGTGGGTGGTTACTTCCCGCGGCGGTGAAGCCAAGAAGGTCAGTGACGCAAAAGTTAAGGTTTCGTCATTCGCCTGGAACCCCGTGCGGGAGGCCGTGGCCTTTGCTGCCGACGCAGCCGTATACGTTGCGGAGGCCCCGGATTTTGTGCCCGCAAAGCTGGTGCAGTTTAAGGAAGTTGTTCAGGTGACGTGGAATCCCGAGGGGCGCTGCCTGTTCTTTGTGGCGGACGGTCAGCTTTTCACCATCGAAGCGGCTGGTAGCACGGTAGACCGAGTTATACTACCTGGCAAAGCTTTGGGAGGACTGAGCTGGAACGGGGCAGGGGACAGGATGCTGCTGAACTGGTCTACGGAGGACAAACAGGCACGGCTGGCGCTGGTTGACCCAGAGGCCGGCCTCCTGTGGACTACACCCCCCGGACAGCTGATTGGTGAAGGCAAATGGATAACAGACCGGGACTTTATTTTCGATGTACACGGAGACAGATGGCAGTCTGTCTCATATTATCTGGCCGATGCAGATGTGCCTGCAGTTTCCTACGAGCAGGTGGGAGTAGGCCACAAGTGCCTGCCCCGGACAAAACTCATCCTGCGTGAAGAGCCCTACCAGGGAAAAGGCATGCCGGCTTTTACCGACTGCCAGGTAAACCCCAATGGCAGTTCACTCCTTTTCCGCCTGGAGCGAGACGGATGGTTACACCACTACCTCTATGACCTTAAGAGCGAGGTTTTAACGCAGCTGACTAGGGGCAACTGCGAAGACTTTGGCCACGCTGGCGACGAGGCAGCATGGTCTCCTTGTGGCACCAGGTTCGCCTATGCATCTAACCGTCACCAGCGCTGGAGCAGGGGCATATGGGTGTATGACGTAACCGCAAAACATGAAACATTGATCGTTGACGAGTCCGTAACGAATGTCCAGCCTAAGTGGTCACCGGACGGGAAGAGGATAGGTTACCTGCACTGCGATCATGCCAGAGCAGGGGATCTATGGGTTGCTGCCGCTGACGGGAATCATGCCCATCAGCTTACATTTGCCATGCCCGAGGGTCTGTCAGAGCAGATGCAAGAACCCGAGCATGTAGTGTACAAGGGGGCTCTGGGCTGGGACATTGATGGGTGGATCTTTAAACCAAACCCGCTGGAGGCCGGTAAGAAGTACCCGGCTCTGGTGTGGGTGCACGGTGGTCCCATTCGCCAGTTGCGGGGCAGCTGGCATCATTCCCGCAGCTATGGCCACCACTACGGACTGCATCAGTACTTGGCCAAACAGGGCTATGTGATAATCGAAATCAACTTCCGCGGCGGTATCGGTTACGGGGCAGAGTTCCGCAACGGACTGCACCACAAAATGGGCGTAGACGATGTCACAGATGTCGTCAACGCTGGACGTTTCCTGAAGAGCCTGCCCTATGTGGACCCAGAGAAAGTCGGCGTTTATGGCTTAAGTTACGGCGGCTATATGACACTGCACTGCCTGACGCAGTATCCCGATGAGTTTGCTCTGGGAGTAAACTTCGCCGGTATCTGGGACTTTGCTCAGTGGTCGCACTGGATTGAGAAGAAGTTTGGCCGCCCCTGGACGATGTTCTCCAGCTACTTTGGCGGATTGCCCGAAGAAAGCCCGGAACTGTGGGCCAAGGGCAGCCCGGTCACCTTTAAGTCGGGCCTGAAGAAACCCCTTATCAATTTCCATGGCATCAAGGACGCCAACGTTGACTTTGAGCAGATGGACCGCATTGTCAAGGATTGTGTGGAGATGGGTGCCGAATACGAGGCGTACTACTATCCCCACGAGGTACACTTCTTTGCCATGCGCAGCACCTGGGAGGATGTACTGCCGAAGCTGCTGAGGGAGTTTGATAGATATCTGAGATAAACAAAAAACATAAAACAAAAAGCAAATAGGGAAACATTAAACATTGATCATTAATCATTGGCGTTAAACATGAGACATTAGACAGTAGTCGTGAAGGATAGAGCAGTTATCATTAAGCAGCATGCTGTGCCCAGGGGACACG